>NZ_JBGLYH010000009.1:0-89138 GCF_041414475.1 Pseudodesulfovibrio karagichevae | reverse complement strand
GAAACCCTTTGTAAAGGGCTTTCCCTTCCCCCTTCCCCCGGACCCCCATCCCCCTTCCCTTCCTAAACTTTTTGCGCCGCCTTCGGCGGAGTCCGGACCGGTTACGGGGGGTCTGGTTTTGTATTCGGACGGTGTCGGAAACACCGTAGTATCATTCCATTTTTCTTGCGGTTGACGCCCTCGCTTGATAGCGTCGGACTACACTTGTCAAGAGCGCCGCATATGTCAAGCATACATATATATTGGGACGAATCGCACTTCTGGGGGCTACTGGCCGCCCGGGCACTGACCGCCTGGGGCGTGCCCCACCGGCTGGTGCGCGGCTCAGAAATAGCCGAAGGCGCGCTCTCTGGCAAGTTCGGCGAGGTCCCGGCTGCGCTGCTCGTGCCCGGCGGCCGGGCCAAGGGCAAGGCCGACCGTCTGGGCGAACAAGGCATGGACGCGGTCCGCGAATACGTGCGCACCGGCGGCACCTATCTCGGTTTCTGCGGCGGGGCCGGGATGGCCCTTTCCGGCCCCTACGGGTTGGGGCTCTCGCCCTGGTCGCGCAAGGGCTACCGCAACCGCCTGCACCACTTTCTCTCGGGCCACGTTCACGCCCGGCTGGACACGGCCAGCGAGCTGGTCCCGGACGGCATGGACGAGGCCCTGCTCCCGGTCTGGTGGCCGGGCCGGTTCGACCCTGCGGACCCGTCGGTCCGGGTGCTGGCCCGCTACGGCAAGCCCGGCCCGGACTTCTGGGTGGCGGACCTCAACCTGGCCACCCTGCCCAAGGGGACCATGGCCGACTGGGAGGCCCTGTACGGCGTGAACCTGAATCCGGACTTCATGGAGGGTACGCCCGCCGTGGCCGCCAACGAGTTCGGGCAGGGGCGCGTCATCCTGAGTTACGCCCACCTGGAGACGCCCGCCTCAGCCCAGGCCAACCGCTGGCTCGCGCACATCCTCGGCCAGGTGCTCCACGAGCCCGAATCCGCCGTGGCCGCGCGCGGCCCGGTCCCGGCCTGGGACGTGGCCGCCCGCAAGATCGTCTGGGAGGACGCGGTGCTCATCCGCGCCCGCCGGATCATGGAGGAGATCATCCGCACCGGGTCCGAACATTTCCTGCTCTTCTGGCGCAACCCCTGGCTGCTGGGCTGGCGGCGCGGCATCCCCGGCGCGGGCGTGAACACCCTGTACTCGCTCATCTGCGAATCCCTGGCCGCCGAACCGAACGACGCGGCGCTGAATTTCTGGGAGGAGCACCGCGACCGCTTCCGGGTGCTCATGGACCTGCTCGGCAACGGGCTGACCGGCTACCTCCTGGCCGAGCGGCTGGCCATGACCGTGTTCCACTCGGACTCGGGCGCGGTCTCCAAGGAGGGCCTCCGGGAACAGCGCCGGGCCCTGTTCGGCCTGCCCCCGGAGCCGGGCGGCATATACGCCGACTTGGCCGCCATGCTCGAAGAGCTCTACTGGCGGCTGTCACCTCCGCGAAATACATAGAGATTCCCGTATTGCCGTTTTTCCCGCCGATTGCCAGGTGACTGGCCGATGTGATATATGTAACAAAAGGTGTGGTCCTGACCGAAACGGATCGGCCGGGCTCCCTTTATTCCATTCATCATGCAAAAGCGGTGCGCCATGACGGATGAAGAAAGCCTGAAAACGTGTCCCGAAGCGGTCTTCCGCTTCGCCATGTCCGAAGACGGCATGAAGCTGGGCGTGAACCGGTACTTCCCGCCCAACGGCGGGGCGGAGCCGAGCGTGGCCCTGCTCAAGGCCCAGGTGGCCGCCTGCGGGGTCCGGTTGCCCGTGGACGAGGACGCCGCCAGGCGCATCGTCGAGGCGGTCAAGACCGGGGGCGAGTTCCGGGGCATCACCCTGGTCCGGGGCATCCCGCCCCGCGAGCCCAGGGAGGCCACCCTGGCTCCCCTGGGGGACCTCCAGTTTCCCGTGTTCCCGGAAGACCGGTTCCTGCGCTTCCGCCCGGAAACCAAGGCCAGCGTCGGCGAATCCATCGACGGGCGCGCGATCCAGCCCAGCGGCACCTTCACGCCCAAGCCCGTCAAGGTCGAGATAGGCGAAAACGTGGCCTGGGACGCGTCCGCCGAGGCATACTACTCCCAGGTCTGGGGCATGGCCCACATCCACGACAACGTGGTCTCCGTGACCCCGGTGGCCCACATCACCCACGACGAGGTCGAGGTCGTGGGCACCATCTACCACAAGGATTTTCTGGGCCGGCCCATCACCCCGGCGCGCATCGAAAAGGAACTGCGCGACATGGGCGTGCTCATCCCCGTGGACCTGGAGGCGCTGGCCGCCAAGCTCAGGCAGGCGGCGGACATGAACATGCCCCTGCCCAACCAGGTCCTGGTCAAGGGCGCGCATCCGGTGCCGGGCCGCGACGGCTGGCTGGAGTCCCTGGTGGCCACCCGCGAGGAGACCGGCACCGAGGACGCTGCGGGCCGCCTGGATTTCCGCAACCGGGGCGTCTACCCCATGGTCCACACCGGGCAGATCATCGCCAGGCTCCACCCGCCCACCGCTGGCGAGGGCGGCATCGACATCTACGGCAAGACCATCCCGCCCCACGCAGGCCGGGAGCTCAAGATACACCTGGGCGAGAACGTCTTGCTCCAGAACGACGGCGTGACCTATTCCTCCAAGGCGCAAGGCGTGGCGGTCATGGAGCAGAACACCCTGTCCGTGACCCAGTGCCTGGTGGTCCAGGGCAACGTGGACCTCAACTCGGGCAATGTGAAGGTCGAGCACGGCTCGATCAAGGTCCTGGGCTCGATCCAGGCCGGGTTCTCGGTCTCGGCCCCGCAGCACGTCCTGGTGGAGGGGTCCATCGAGAGCGCCACGGTCTATGCGGGCGGCCTGGTGGAGGTCAAGGGCGGCATCCTCATGCCCGACGGCGGCGAGATCGTCAGCGACGGCCGGGTCATCGCCAACTACGCCGTGGGCGCGCGCATCCGGGCCAAGCACGACGTGGTCATCGCCAACGAAATCCAGAATTCGGTCATCCGCACGGGCGGCAGGCTCATCGCCCTGTCCGGCAAGGGCACGGTCCAGGGCGGCGTGATCCTGGCCCGCCGGGGCATCGAGGTCAACGAGCTCGGCTCCGAGCTGGGCGTGGCCACGACCGTGGGCATCATCGTCGAGGAGGCCGAGGACGAGAAGCTGCGCGAGGAACGCAGCCGGGTGGTCCAGGCCATCAAGAAGATCGAGGCCACCCTGGGCACCGAACCGCCCGAGGTGCTCCTGGCGCGCACCCCGGAGTCCAAGCGCCCGGCCCTGTTCGAGGTCATCAAGCACCGCGAGGCGCTGGTCCTGCGGCGCGAATCCCTGAGCGGGAAGATCCACCGGCTGCTGCTGCGCCACCAGGAGGAGATGCAGGGCGTGACCGTGAAGGTGAAGAAATTCGTCCACCCCGGCACCATGATCACCTTCGGCAAGCACAGGAAAAAGGTCGAAAAGCGCCTCGAGGCCTCGACCTTCTACTGGGACGTGGAAAAGCGCGACATCGCCTTGCGCTAGTACTCCACCCGGATCAGGGTCAGCCCCTGGGGCGGCACCGTGGCCGGGGCCAGGGTCCGGTCGCCGGAATCCAGAATGGCCCGCACCTCGCCGACCGAAAGTTTCCCCCGCCCGCAGGCCACCAGACAACCCACCAGGTTGCGGACCATCTGCTTGAGGAACCCGTCCGCCGTGAACCGCCAGACCGATTCGTGCGCGGTCAGTCCGTCGTGGCGCGAGATATCGGTGACGGTCCGCACCGTGGACCCCACATCCGTGCCCACGTTCTGAAAGGCCGCGAAGTCGTGCTCGCCCATGAGCACCCCGGCGGCCGCCTCCATGCGCGCGAAGTCCACCGGGCCGCAGTTCCAGACGAAGCGGCGGCGCTGGGGCAGGCAGAACTCCCGCTCGTGCCACAGGCAGTATTCGTAGGTCTTGGCTTTGGCCCCGTACCGGGCATGGAAGTCGCCGGATACCGGCGAGGCGTCGAGCACGCGCACGTCGCGCGGCAGGATGGCGTTCAAGCTGCGTTGCCACGGGAATTCGGGGCGGTCGTCCGGGGTATCGAAATGGACCACCTGGCCCAGGGCGTGGACCCCGGAGTCGGTACGGCCGGAGCCGTGCACGCGGACCTCGCTCCCCAGGATGGTCAAAAGCGCCCGCTCCAGCTCGCCCTGCACGGTGCGGTCGGCGGGCTGCACCTGCCAGCCGCAAAATTCGGTCCCCTCGTAGGCCACGGTCAGTCGAATGCGCGTCATGGGCCTTGCTATACGTGAACCGGCCCCGCAGTTCAATGAAAGCAAAACACCACCCCGCGCCGAAGGCGCAAAATGGGATGCAAGGGTGCGAACCCTATCGCTGCCGTCGCCATCTCCAAGCCTTGGAGGCTCGCCTGGAGCTGGCGCTGCCCGCCGACAAATCCGCAGGACAGCGGATTTGGACGCCGGTCTTCCCGGCGCCCCGAAGGGGTGAGCCCCAGGACGGGGCGAATCAAGGCGAAGTCACCCGTCAACCGCCGCGAAGCGGCCTTCCCTACCTGATTTACATCCACCCCGACAAAAAAGCGGACGGCCCGAAGACCGCCCGCTTGTGGGATTCGTTGTCGCGTCCGGCCTATTGGCCGAAGGGAATCTGCAGCTTGGTCAGCTCTTCGGAAAGCTTGGCCGCCTTCTTGGACTCCACGAAGGAGAGGATTTCGCCCGCCTGTCTGCCGCGCATGCCGGACAGGACCTTGACGGCCAGGACGTCGTCCATGGACTGCAGGATTTCGGCGGCCTTCTTGGCCTTGGTGTTGGAGAGCATGTCGACAAGCTGCTTGACGCGCTGGTCCTTGACCTGCTTGGCCTCGTCGAGCATGGACTTGATCTCGTCGTGGAGCTTCTGGACCTTGACGGCCTCGGCCTTGATGGACGCCTCCATCTCCTTGAGGGTCCGCTCCTTGATGGCCAGCTCCTCCTCTTTCTTCTTCAGGGCCTTCCATTCGGCGGGCATGTCCGCCTCGGTCCGGGCCTTGGCCGCGGCCTGGTCCTTGGCCGCCTCCTGTTTGGCCGCCTGGTTGGCTGCGGAGTTGGCCTTGTCGGCGATGGGCGTGGTGGAGGCCGCGTTGGTCTGGGCCTCGGCTGTCTGGCCGGAGAGCACGTCGGGCAGCACCGTCTGGACCGCCTTGAGCGTCAGGGAATCGACGCTCAACAGGCCGAACACGGCCAGCTTCAACAGGGCCAGGAAAACGAGGCTGAGCAGAACCTTAGTGATCGTGAGGCTCGAACCGGATCGTTGACATTTCGTCGTTTTCCTTTTCTTCGCGGGCGTTTTCTTGGTCATGGTGCCTCTTGGCTTGCGTTTGCTTGAGCTTCTCCAGAAGCTTCTTGTCCTTGGACCGTTCCACGGCTTCCGTGCGGGATCTTTGCAATTTGAGTTCCAAACTGTTCAGGTTCACCCTGGCTATGGAGATGTCCTGGGACAGGGCGTCCTTGTACTGCCGCCACAGCCACATGTCGTTGGCCGAGGTGCGCGACTCGGCCTCGGCGGCCAGATGCGCCGCGAGCCGGGCCTCGAGCCCGGCCAGCTTCTCGGCCTGGGCGTCGCGGGCCGCCTGGGCACGGGCCAGGGCGCCCTTGGCCTGCTCTTCCAGCTGCTCGCGATAATCGAGCACCTTGTCGAGCTTGAAATGGAACGGTTTGGGCATGACCTGTGTTTGTCCTGACGGAGGGTTGACGCGGCAGGCTAGCCCTCGGCCCCGGCGGGTTTGCCCGCCATGCCGCAGTAGCCGGTGCCCTTTTCGCGGTCCACCCAGCGCCACATCATGCACTGGGCCACCTGGCACATCTTCATCTTGTCGTCGTGGGTCATGAGCAGCGGACAGAACAGGAATTTGGCGTCATCCACGTGAACGAGCATAGGACCTCTCCTTTCGGCAGAATGAAAACGGCGCGCCGATGCTTCGGCGCGCCGTCAATATAGCGTGTATCCGGGCCGCTGGCTAGCTGCCGGGCACGGCCTCGTGCTGAGCCACTTCCACGGCCTCGCCCGCCTGCGGCGCCTGGGCCACGGGCTGCGGGGTGTCGTCGCCCAGGGTGACCAGGGTCTCCATGCCGAGCATGGACTTGAGCTTTTCCAGCGCCAGCACCGAGCGGCGGTCCTTCTCGTCCAGGACCTCGGCATACCCGCCGTCGCGGATGACCTTGGCGTAGTCGCTGTCCTGGAGCTTGGGATCGTCCTTGAAGCGGGCCTCGAAGTTGCGGGCGTATTCCTTGATCAGGCCGTTCATGCGGCTGTCCGGCATGGTCAGGACGCTCTTGAGGCCCTCGGCCATGAACTCGGGGGTCAGGTCCGGGGACTCGACCACCTTGGCGAAGCTGCGCACGTAGCGCAGGGTACCGTCATAGATGTGCGAGCGCTGGACCACGTTCATGCCCGCCCAACCGGCCTTGAGCCACTTGAACAGGAATACCGTGCTGCGCGGCGCGGCCGCGTCCTGCTCCACGAACACCTGGACCGAGCCCGAGGCGTAGGTGAAGGTGTCCATCCAGCCGATCATGCCCCGGTTGAGGCCCTCCTGGCCGGAATAGAAGTAATCCCAACGCGTGTCGTCCAGGATGGCGCCCTTGCGGCCCACCTCGGACTTGCCGTCCTGCTGGGACACGGAGATGAGCACGTTCTTGCCCTGGTACTTGACCAGGATCATCAGCCGGTTCAGGTCGTAGCCGTAGTAGGCCTCGGCAAAGGAATCGGGCGTGGTCTCCTCGTACTCTCGGCCCCGGACGACCACCGGCTTGTCGGCGGTCAGGCCGGGCAGCTCCTCCCACAGCCCCCTGGGCCGGGACAGGAACTCGCTGCCCTTGTGCCAGCCGGACATGCGCAGAACCGCCGGACAGAGCAGATAGTTGGGGATGTCGGGGTTGTAGAAGAACTTGAGGATGCGCGTCAGGTCCGTGGACACGTCGCGGCGCAGGCAGATGGCCCGGCCGCCGAACCGTTTGGCCGGCTCGATGTCCTTGGGGTCCGCGTCCACGTTGACCACGAAGTCGAGCATGGGCTGGATCTCGGCCACGGACAACGGTTTGTCCTTGTCCTCGAGCACGCCGAAAAGATGGGAGATGCCCTTTTCCACGTCCCCGGCCAGGGGCGTAGGCTTGACGGAAAGCTTCACGTCCATGAGCCCCTTGGGCTCCTCCTCGGCCATGGCGGGCATGGCGAACAGGCACAACGCGAGCAACGCAAGCACAAGGGCCCAATTGCCCCGGATTCGGGGCTGTCTTTTATTTTCCATAAGTTTTACGATTGGTTATCTTTCGTTTGCACCCGCCGGACAGCGGGCCATTTTGTTCATCCCTACTCTCTTAGATGTAATAACGTTCACCCTGTTTGGCAAGCCGGACCCCCCGGCCGGATCAATCCTCCGAATTGGTTGGCTTTTTCCTGAAGTCCAACAGTTCCATGCGGGTCACGGCCGTGCCGCCGAACTTGCGCCGGACCTCGTCCACGGCCTTATCCAGTTCGCTGGTGGCCTCCTTGCGGGCCGGGGCCTCCTCGAACAGGGTCACCTGCCGGGCCCGGGCCTCGAAATTGGACACCCCCACCCCGATGAGCCGCACAGACCGGGGCAGCTTCACCTGCTCCAGCAGCCCGCAGGCCGTCTCGTAGATGACCCCGGTGTTGTCCGTGCGCCCGTCCAGGCTCCTGGACCGGGTGATCTGGCTGAAATCCGAATACTTGATCTTCAGGGTCACGGTCCGCCCCTTGTACCCGTGGCGGCGCAGGTCCTCGCCCACCCGCTCGGACTGGGACAGGAGCCACTTCCTGAGCAGGGTCCGGTCCGTGGTGTCCTCACGGAAGGTGTTCTCCGCGCTGCAGCTCTTGGACGCCTCGTGGGGCGTGACCGGCGTGGGGTCGATGCCGCGCGCCCGGTCATAGAGCGCCGAGCCGTACTTGCCCAGCCGCTCCTCCCAATACTCGCCGGGCTTGAGCAGCAGGTCGCCGCAGGTGCGCACGCCCAGCCGCTTGAGCACGTCCAGGAGCTTGGCCCCCACCCCCGGAATCTTGCCCACGGGCAGGGTCCGCAGGAACTCCGCGACCTCCTCGTGGCGGACGATGTACATGCCGTCGGGCTTGTCCAGATCCGAGGCGATCTTGGCCAGAAACCGCACCGGGGCCGCGCCCACCGAACAGGTCAGCCCGGTGACCTCCCGCATGCGCGCCTTGATCCGCCGCCCGACCTCGTCGATGGGCCCGAACAGCCGCTCCAGCCCGGTGCCGTCCAGATACGCCTCGTCCACGCTGGCCTGCTCCACCGTGGGCGAAAACTCCCGGAGCACGCCCATGGCCAGCTGCGAAATCTCCTTGTACCGCCCCATGCGCCCCGGCACCATGATGATCTCCGGGCACAGCTTGCGCGCCTTGACCACGGACATGGCCGAACGTACCCCGTACTTGCGCACCTCGTAGCTGGCCGCCGAGACCACGCTGCGGTCCGACGTCCCGCCCACGGCCACGGGCTTGCCCTTCAACTCCGGGTTGTCCATCTGCTCCACGGACGCGAAAAACGCGTCCATGTCGATATGTAGAATCCAGGTGCGCATCTTTATAATTTTACCCGGTCCCGCCCCGCCCCGCAAGGGGCGGCCTCCGGGATGCACCCGGGATGCCTCCGGCGGCCAGAGGGGGAAACTTTTGAAAAAGTTTCCCCCTCTGGACTCCCCCTTCCAAACTTTTTATCGCCGCTTCGCGGGGCGTGGTCACAAAAAAGCCTCCGCCCCATCTTGGAGTCGAAGGCCCGATCTTTCCCTTGGAGCGATTCGGGGGGCGCAGCCACCCGACAGCGGCTCCCCCCCGCGCTCGCACAAGGCTTTCGAGAGTGGGTCAGCTGTGCATTTTTCGAGGGTCCGCCTGACCGCAGCGTACCCCAGTACGTGAGGATCAGGCGGGCCCTCGAAAAATGTGCAGATGGCCCGCTATCGGAAGCCGCTTAAGGAGCTAGGCGTTCTGGCACGCCTGTACGAACGCTCGCGGGATTTCCGGATTGGACCCGAAATGAAGGTGCACGTAGGACCCCAAGGTGTTCCAGGTAACAAAGCCCTCCGGCGTATCGAGGGGGCCCTTGCGGCCGCTCAATGCATACACCGGATGCAGGTTTTCCAAGGGGTGTTCCTGGATGGAGGAATAGTGGAACTCATGGCCACGGGCCGTGGTCCCTTCCGGGCCGAGGGTGGTGGCCTCGCGGGTGAGGATTTCGCGGTAGCCCAGGGCGCGGAACTTCTCGCCCATCTCGGCGCGCACCGGGTAGACCCCGGCCATGGCGTAGCGGCCCCGGCCGGTGACGATGTCGTTCATGAGCAGCATGAACCCGCCGCATTCGGCGTAGACCGGGCGGCCGGACTCGCAGAACTCCTTGATCTCGCGGCGGATGCGCGTGTTCTGGCCGAGTTCGAAGGCGTAGAGTTCGGGGTAGCCGCCGCCGAGGTACAGGCCGTCCAGGTGCTCGGGCAGGCGGGTGTCGTGCAGGGGCGAGAACTCCACCAGGCGGGCGCCCGCCTCGCGCAGCAGCCGAAGGTTCTCCTCGTAGTAGAAGCAGAAGGCGTTGTCCCGGGCCAGGCCGATGGTCACCTTGGGCAGCCGGGGCACGGGCTCGAACGGGGCCACGGCCTCCACCTCGGGCACGGAGGCCAGGAGCGTGTCCGGGTCCAGCCCGGTCTCCACCCAGTCGGCCAGCCGCTGGTAGCGGGACAGGTCCGGGCCGTCCTGGTCCGGGGTGACCAGGCCGAGGTGGCGCGAGGGGGTGGAGATGTCCTCGTCGCGCCCGAGGCAGCCGAGCACGGGCACGTCGGGCACCAGGGTCATGGCCTCGCGCAGCAGTTCGGCGTGGGCCGGGCTACCCACGCGGTTGAAGATCACCCCGGCGATGGTCACCTCGGGGTCGAAGTCGGCGTAGCCCATGACCAAGGCGGCGGCGGACCGGGCCATGGACCGGGCGTCCACCACCAGGATGACGGGCAGGCCGAGTATCTTGGCCATCTGGGCCGTGGACCCGGCGTCGCCGGTGCCGGAGATGCCGTCGAACAGCCCCATGACCCCTTCGATCACGGCCACGTCGCTGTCCGCCGCGTAGCGGTTGAAAATGTCCAGGTTGGCGGGCTCGCCGAGCATCCAGCCGTCGAGGTTGTGGCTGGGCACGGGGCGGCCGTCACGGGCGCAGGCCAGAGCGTGGTGGCCGGGGTCGATGAAGTCCGGCCCGCACTTGAAGGGCTGGACCCTGATCCCCCGGCGCGACAGGGAGGCCATCAGCCCCAGCGAGATGGAGGTCTTGCCGCACCCGCTGTGCGTCCCGGCGATGACGAATGCCCTGACCGTGCCCATGCGCTCTCCCGGCCTAGACCAGGCCCTTTCTGGTCAGGTATTCCATCATCTTGCGCCCTTCCTCGTGCAGCGGGTCCAGGTCCAGGCACTTGGCCACGGCCTCGGCGCAGGCCGCCCATTCCTGGCGCTCGTACTGGGCGCGGGCCAGGTTGTACCACAGGTTCTCGTCGTCGTTCGACAGTTCCAGGGCGCGGCGGTAGTAGTCCACGGCCTGGCCGAAGAGCTTCTTCTTGCGCAGGGCGATGCCGTACTCGTTGAACAAATGCTTGTGGTCATCGGAAAAGGCGGTGTCCAGGCCGAGGATGCGGTCGAAGACCTTCTTGGCCTTGTCCTCCTCGTCACGGGCCAGGAGGCACAGGCCGATGCCGAAGTTGGCGCGCACGTTCTGCTCGTCCAGGTTCAGGGCGTTGGCGTACTCGTATTCGGCCGTGAAGTTCTCGCCGCGCTTGCGGAACTTGTCGCCCCGGGCCACGGACTTCTGGACCGCGCGCAGGTTGCCGACCACCTCCTTGAAGAGCTGGGGCATGGGCAGGTAGTCGGCCAGCAGCTCGTCCTTGGTGATCGTCTCCACCGGCCCGAAGGGCACGTGCTTGTTGTTCAATCCCTGAAGCTCTATGTTGTCGCCTTCCGTTTCCCTGACGTAATACAGGGCCGTCTGCTTGACCCGCCGGGCCGTGGTGCCCGTGCCGATCTTGGCCATGCGCTCGATGGAAAAGACGCCCTCGATCAATCCTTGTTCACTCATCATTGTCCGCTCGTTCTCGTCCGATGCCTTGGGGGTTGCTGAAAAAGTCGGCCGCGCTCTCCGTGTGACGATACACCGGATCAAGCCCGATAGGAAGCGTTCTACCCGGCGGGCGGCTTCCGCGCCGGAGCCGAGCGCAGGACCAGGTAACCGGCGATGCCCGCGACCACGGACGCACCGAGCACGGCGGTCTTGGCCCCGGCGAGCAGGGCCGGCGCGTGGCCGAAGGCCAGGGTGGCGATGAACAGGGACATGGTGAAGCCGATGCCCCCGAGCAACCCCGCCCCGAGGAAGTGCCGGAGCGTCACGCCGCGCGGGTAGCCCTCGGAGAGCCGGACGATGAACAGGACCATGAGCACGATGCCCACGGGCTTGCCCACGACCAGACCCAGCGCCGTGCCCAGGGCCGCCGGAACGGCCGGGGCCGGGATGCCGCCGGTCAGACTCACGCCCGCATTGGCCAGGGCGAAAACCGGCATGACCACATAGTCCACCAGGGGGTGCAGGCCGTGTTCGAGGCGCTGCAGCGGGGTCTGGGCGCGGGTGGTGATGTGCTGCATGGACAAGAGCGCCGAGTGCATGTCCTGGTTGGTCAGGACCGACTCGTCCGGCCCGGCCGCCTCGCGGTAGTCCTCGAGCAGGCGGCCCGCGTTGACCGAATAGGCCGCGGCGTCGCACCGGGTGCGGGCCGGGATGGCGAAGGCCATGAGCACGCCCGCCACCGTGGAGTGGACCCCGGACTTGAGCACGAAGAACCACAGCAGGCAGCCCGCCAGGGCGTAGAAGACCGGGGTGCGCACGCCCATGCGGTTGGCCGTGAAGGCCAGGGCCAGGCAGACAGCGCCCAGGCCGAGCATGGTGAAGGATATGTCCGCCGTGTAGAACAGGGCGATGACCAGGATGGAGCCGATGTCGTCCACGATGGCCACGGCGGTCAGGAATATCTTGATCTGGTAGGGCACGCGGTCGCCGAGCAGGGCCAGGATGCCCAGGGCGAAGGCGATGTCCGTGGCCATGGGGATGCCCCAGCCCGAGATGGACGGCTCGCCCCGGTTGACCAGGGCGAAGAGGGCCGCGGGCACGACCATGCCGCCGATGGCCGCGGCGATGGGCAGCACGGCCTGGCTGCGCGAGGAGAGCTCGCCCACCAGGAACTCGCGCTTGATCTCCAACCCGACCACGAAGAAGAACAGGGCCATGAGCCCGTCGTTGACCCACAGAATGACCGGCTTGGACAGGGCGGCCGCGCCGAAGCCCACGGTGAATTCGGTCCGCCACAGGGCGTCGTAGGAAGCGGCCCAGGGGGAGTTGGCCCAGACGAGCGCGGCCAGGGCGCTGGCGATGAGCAGGATGCCGCTGGTGGACTTGGAGCGGAAGAACTCCTGGAACGGCATGAGCACCTGTTCGATGGGCTCCACTCCGCAGGCCATGAAATCGCGTATCGCCATGATGTATCTCCGGTTATCCGTCCGCGCTTCAGCCGCGCCGCTGCCCCTCCAGGAGGTGGTCCACCTCGGACACGGTCAGCGGCTTGTAGAAGAAATATCCCTGCACGAAGCGGCACCCTTCCCGCTCCAGGAAGCCGAGCTGGCCCGACGTCTCCACGCCCTCGGCCACGATCTTGAGCCCCATGGATTCGCCCAGCGAGAAGACCGTGCGCACGATGGCCTGGCTGTCCTGGTCCGTGTCCACGGCGACGATGAAGGAGCGGTCCACCTTGACCACGTCGATGGGGAACCGCTGCAGGTAGGACAGGGAGGAGTAGCCCGTGCCGAAGTCATCGATGCAGATATGGATGCCGAGATCCTTGAGCTGCAAAAGGATCTCCTCGGCCACGGAGGGGTTGTCCATGAGGGCGGACTCGGTGATCTCGATGTTCAGGGAGTCGGCGGACAGCCCCGAGTTCTCCAGGGCGCGGCCAATCTGACCGGCCAGCATGGACTGGCCGAAATGCTTGCCCGAAATGTTGATGTTCACGGTCAGGTCGCTGCCCTTGGCCACTCCGGCCATGGTCTGCCAGCGCTTGACCTGGGCGCAGGCCTCCTCCAGGACGAGGTTGTCGATGGCGTAGATCAGGCCGGTGTCCTCGGCCAGCGAGATGAAGTCGCCGGGGCCGATGATGCCGTGCTCGGGGTGGCGCCAGCGGACCAGGGCCTCGAACCCGCAGACCTGCCGGGTGTCCAGCTGGACGATGGGCTGGTAGACCACCTCGAACTCGCGCAGGTCCACGGCGCGCCGCAGGTCGGTCTCCAGCTCCATGAGCTGGAGGGCCTGGTCATGCATCTTGCGGTTGAAGACCTTGAAGCGCGATTTGCCGAGCTCCTTGGCGCGGTACATGGCCGTGTCCGCGTCGCGCAGCAGGGCCTCGGGCCGGTCGTAGCCGTCGGTCTTGAGGACGATGCCCAGGGACGCCGAGGTGAAGACCTCGTTGCCGCCGATGGTGAACGGCTGGCGCACGCCTTCGAGGATGCGCCGGGCGATGGCGATGGCGTCCTTGGGCGCGGAGATCTCTTCCTGTAAAATGGCGAACTCGTCGCCGCCGAACCGGGCGATGGTGTCCACGGACCGGCCGCACTGCTCCAGCACGCGGGCCACCCCGCGCAGGAGCTCGTCGCCCGCGTCATGGCCCAGCGAATCGTTGACCACCTTGAAGCGGTCCAGGTCCATGTACAGGACCGCGAACATGTGCTTGCGCCGCCGCGAGCGCTCCATGGCCATGCGCAGGTGGTCCAGGAACAGGGCGCGGTTGGGCAGGCCGGTGAGCGGGTCGTGGAAGGCCTGGCGCTTGAGCTGGTCCTCGGCCTTCTTGCGCATGGTGATGTCCTCGATGGACCCCTCGAAGCAGACGATGTTGCCGCTCTCGTCCACGATCTTGCGCGCGTTTTCCGCGACCCAGATGATCCGGCCGTCGCGCTTGCGCATCTTGGACACGAAATTCTTGACCTCGTTGCGCTCCTCGATGAGGCGCAGGAACTCCTTGCGCCGGTCGGGGTCCACGTACATCTGGGTGCCGATGTCGTAGACCGAGCTCATCAGGTCCTCGGGCGACTTGTAGCCGAGGATGCGCGCCAGGGCCGGGTTGGTGTCCTGGAACCGGCCCGAGTAGGAGGACTGGTAGATGCCCTCCACCGCGTTCTCGAAGATGGTCCGGTACTTCTTCTCGGCCTTGCGCAGGGCGTCGCCGATGACCTTGCGCTCGGCGATCTCGATCTTGAGCTGGGTGTTGGTGCGCATCAGCTCGCTGGTGCGCTCCTCGACCTTCTGCCGGAGCGCGTCGCGGGCCTCCTTGAGCTCGTGGGTCTTCTGCCGGACCCGGTCCTCCAGGCTGCCGACCAGTTCGGATATCTGGCCGGTCATGGCCTCCATGGCCTTGGCCAGCTGGCCCACCTCGTCGGTGGAGTTGATCTCGGGCACCGTGCCGAAATCCTTGACCGCCACCCGGCCCGCGTACTCGGTCAGCAGGCGGAGCGGCTTGGAGATGTTGACCACGAACAGGAAGACGAGCAGCAGGCTGGCCCCGAAAAGGATGAGCATGACCACCTGCTGTTCGAGCACGGCCTCGTGGATGTTCCGGTCGATGACCGCGTAGTCCATGCCGATGTGCACGTCCCCGGCCAGGCCGGACAGGATGGGGCTGGACACGTGCAGGTAGCGCTTGCCGTCCAGGACCACGTCGCGCAGGAGGTGCTCCTCGCGGTTCTCCACATGGGGGGTTTCGGCCACCAGGCGCATGATCTGATCCGGGATGAACGGCACGAAGGTGTGGGCCAGGACGTTACCGTTCTCGTCGGCCACCAGCACGTAGGAGACCGCGTTGATGGTCAGGTACTGGTCGATGCGGCCCTGGAGCGCGCCCGCATCCTGGCTCAGGATGGTGGCAATGTCGGACTCGGCCACGGACCGGGCCAGGGCCAGGGCCTTGGACTCGTATTCGCGGGTCATCTCGCGCCGGAGCTGGTTGGAAAAGGTCATGGAGGTGACCACCGCGATCATGCCGAAGATCACGACCATGAACAGCAGCGGCTTGACGAACAGCTTGGGGGCCTTCATTTGCGCCACTTCTCCCAGCTGTCGATGGACCGGAAATGGCCGTCCCGCACGGTGGTCAGGTAGACGGCGTCGAGCCCCTGGTGCCGGTCCGGGCCGAAGTGCGCGTCCACCCCGATGCCCAGGTCGAAGTCACGGATGGACTCCAGGACCTCGGGGATGCGCTCCCTGGACGGGGCGTCGCCCATGCGCCGGACCATCTCGCCCAGAAGCCTGCCGTTCAGGAAGCCCTCGAAGCTGACGAAGCTGTAGCGGCGCGGGGAATACGCCTCCCCGCCCGAGGGCACGAGGCCCCCCTCGTAGTTGCCCATGATCTCGCGGTAGAGGCGCACGCCGGGCAGGCCGGTCTCCTCGTAGCTCGGGACCACCTGGGACTGGATCAGGTCGGCGGTGTAGTCCCTGCCCGTGCGCTCGCTTTCGGCCTTGAGCAGGTCGAGCATCTTGTCGCTGTCCGTGAAGGACAGCCCGGCGATGGGCAGGTCGCACCCCGCGTTGCGGGCGTCGCGGATGAAGGCCGCCTGCGAGGCGTAGGTCCCGACCACGATGATGGCGTCCACGCCCGCATCCATGAGGTGTCGGGCCTCCAGGGAGAAGTCCCGGCTGAAGGCGGCCCCACGGTGGTAGGCGGCCTCGGACACGATGTGCCGGCCCTGGGCGGCCAGGGCGCGGCGCACGCCGTCCCAGCCGGTACGGCCGTAGGCGTCGGACTGGTAGAAGACCCCGATGCGGCCACGGCCCACGGCCAGCAGGCGGCTCACCAGGACCCTGGTCTCGTCGAAATAGGAAGCCCGCAGGTTGAAGACGTACTTGCCGAAGGGGTCGTCGCGCAGGGGCTGCGCCCCGGTGAAGGGAAAGAGCATGTATATGTGCCGGTCCTCGAACTTCTGCAACAGGGGGAGGACGTGGGTGGCCGTGGGCGTGCCCACGTAGGCGGCCAGGGCGAAGACGTCGTCCCGGACGATGAAGTTGACCGTGTTCTGGAAGCAGGGGCCGGGGTTGTAGCCGTCGTTGGCGGGCTCCACCCGGATGGTCCGGCCGCCCTCCCCGACACGGGCGTTGTAGTAGTCGAGGTAGGCCATGAGGCCTCGGTAATACTCGATGCCCAGTTCCCCGTTGGCCCCGGTGAAGGCGGCGGACATGCCGAAGACCAGCTCCCGCTCCCCCTGGGCCTTGGCCGAGGTCGGGGCGAGCGGCAGGGCAACGAGCAACGCGAGCAGCACGACGGCAGGCGGTATTATCCTCATTTTATCCACGGTTGAGTCATGCCATTCCTGAAGAGAAAGTGCAACCGCCGCGCGGAGTTCTCCAGCTTGTAAAAGCGGGCCCGGAGCGGGCCGGAGGCGGGGGAAAGAAGCGCGAAAGCCGGGGGAAAAGGGCTAGAAAACGTCGACGAACTCGCAGCACAGCCCGCCGTCGCCGTCCACCCGGACCAGGGCCAGGGAGCCGCTCTCGCCCAGCGATCCGGGATTGACCAACTGGACGCCGTCGACCACGGACCAGTCGCGAGCGTGGGTGTGGCCGTAGCAGACCAGGTCGCACCCCGGACCGAACGCCTGGGCCACCTTGACCGGCACCTGGGAGCGCGGCCCCCAGCCGTGGGTCACGCCCACGGTGAGCGGGCCGACCTGCGCGGTGAGCATGGGCTCCAGCCGCCCGGCCAGCTCCGGGTCCCAGTCGCAGTTGCCGCGCACGCACAGGAAGTTGTCGTGCCGCAGAAAGTAGGACCAGGTCGCCGAGGAGGTGATGTCCCCGCAGTGGATGAGCGCGTCGGACGGGCCGAGCCAGCGGTCATAGACGGCGTCGAGCCAGGAGGGCGGCGTGCCCATATGGGTGTCCGAAATAACGGCGATCTGCATGGTCGGGAAAGGGGAAAAAGCGTGAGCCTATTCGGCAACCTTCTTGGCGCGGTAGCGGATGTAGGCGTCACGGACCGCGGCGTACTTGTCCACCGCGCCGGCGGTCAGGGTCTCGTACTCGTTGCCCTCGAGCTGCAGGGAGAGATCGTTCAGGTTCTTGTAGGCGCGGATGCCCAGGAACTCGAGGAATGTGAACCGGCCGTAGGTCAGCGGGTCGCAGTACGCGTCCGCCACCCAGCCCACGGTGCCCCGGATGGAGCTGGGGCCGATGAACGGCCAGACGAGATAGATGCCGGGGCCGAACCCGGCCTTGCCCAGGGTCTGGTCGAAGCCGTCGGCCGTGGGCCGTTCGGGCTCCCAGTTCCTGGGCATGCCCTCGGTGACGTCGCCCAGGCCGAGTACGCCGAACGAGGTGTTGGCCACGAACTTGGAGGTCTCCATGTAGGCGGCGTCCCACTTGCCGGTCAGCAGGTCGTTGAGGAACCGGACCGGGAAGAGCAGGTTGGTGAAGAAATTGGAGACCCAGGTCCGGGGGCGCGGCGGGACCACCCAGGCGTAGCCCTGGGCCATGGGCCGGAACACGCCCCGGTAGAGGCTGTCGTTGATCTGGAACCAGAACCGGTTCCAGCCGGACAGGGGGTCGCTGACCAGGGGCTGGTCGCTGTACTGGGCGTCGAACTCGTCGAAATCGGAGGCGGAGCCGGAGGTGGTGGAAGGCGCGGCGGCGGGCTCGCCACCGAACTGGGCCACGGTGACGGGTTCGGCCGGGACCTCCGCGGCGAGACAGACCCCCGCCGCTCCAAGCAGAAGCGCGGTGGTCAGCACGATGGTCATCAGGCTAAAGCCCGTTTTGTGTCCCCTCATCACGATGCCGATTCTTCCTCTTTGCCCTGATCGATCTGGTCGATGCGATTCTGGATCGTTTTCAGCAAATCCTCGCCGGTTCCCTTGTTCAGGACCTCGGCGAACTGACTCCGATAATTCATCACCAGGCTCACGCCCTCGGCGACGACATCATAAATCATCCACTGTCCTTGAACGATTTTCAAACGAAATTCAACTACTATTTTTTTGTCTTTGTCAATGATTTCCGTCTGGACCTTTGCGTTGTTGCCTTCGATCTCCTCGCGCGTGTAGGTCACGTCCTGCCCGCCGTAGGCGGGGATGCGCTTCAGATAGGAGCGTTCCAGGAGCTTGACGAAGGCGTCGACGAGCCGTTTGCGCAGGTCCGGGGACATGTCCAGCCAGGGCCGTCCCACGGCGTATTTGGTGACCAGGCCGAAGTCGATGTACTGCTCGGCCACCTCGCGCAGGCGGCTGATGGCCTCGTCGTGATGGGCCGGGTCCTGCATGCCGGGATCGGACAGCATCTTGACGATCCGGTCCACGCCCTCGCGCACGCGGTCGGTGGGAGACTGCGCGGGCACGGCGGCGTACGCGCCGACGGCCATGAGGCAGCTCAGGACAAGGGCCAATGCGATTCTTCTATACGACATACATTTCCTATTCATGGTGAGCCTGTTTTCTATACCGAGCCGAAGGCGAACTTGCTGATCAGGTCCTCAAGGTCCACAGCCGGCAGGGTGTTGAACAGGGTGTCGCCCGGCTTGACCGGATCGCCGACCCCGCCCGGAGCTATCTTCACGTACTTGTCGCCGATCAATCCGTTGGTCTTGATGGCGGCGATGGCGTCGTCGGTAAGCTGCACTTCCTTGAGGAGCATCATGGTGACCGTGGCCACGCCCTTCTTCTGGTCCAGGCCGATTTCGCTCACAAAGCCTATGTCCACGCCGAACATCTGCACCGGGGCGTTGACCTTGAGCCCCGAGATGTCGGTGAAATTCGCCTTGATCTCGTAATACTTGTCCGAAAACAGCTGCACGTTGCCCAGCTTGACGCTCATGTAGACAACGGCCAGCAGCCCCATGATCACGAAGATCCCCACTGCTGTCTCTTTCTTTATTTTGAACATCGCTCGTCCTTCCGGATGGAGATTTTTTCGCCCAGGGCCTTGGTGCAGTCGATTCTCATCATGGCCGGGTCTATGGGCGGCATGGTCAGCCTCGGAGCGTCCCGCTCCTCGGCCTTACGGTCCAGGAACCGCCGCAGATACGGGTCGGTGGTCTTTTCCAGTTCCTCGATGGTCCCCTGGTACAGGCAGCGGCGCTCGCCCAGGATGACCACGAAATCGGCCAGCCCGCGCATGCTCGCCAGGTCGTGGGTGACCACGACCATGGTCATATCGAAGTGGCACATCATTTCCAGCAGGAGCTGGTCCAGCTCGGCCGAGAGCACCGGGTCCAGCCCGGAGGTCGGCTCGTCGCAGAACAGCACCTGCGGGTCCATGACCAGGGCCCGCGCCAGCCCGGCCCGCTTGCGCATGCCGCCGGACAGCTCGTTGGGGAACAGCTCCAGGGCGTGCCCCAGGCCGACCATTTCGAGCCGGTCCTGGACGATGCGCATGATCTCCGGCTCCTTGAGCCGGGTGTGCTCGCGCAGGGGCAGGGCCACGTTGTCCTTGAGCCTCAGCGACCCGAGGAGCGCGCCGTCCTGGAAGAGCACGCCCGTGCGCTGGCGCATGCAGTGCGCCTGCCGGGCCGTCATCCCGCCCAGGTCGTGGCCGCCCATCAGGATGCGCCCGCCCATGGGCGGCTGCAGCCCCAGGATGTGCTTGAGCACGGTGGACTTGCCGGAGCCCGAGCCGCCCACGATCATGGACAGCTTGCCGCCGGGAAATTCTATGTTCAGATCGCTGACCACGGGCGTGTCGCCGTATCCCACGGTCAGGTCCTCCAGTCGTATGCTCGGTGCCGTACTCACGCCTCTCCCCTACCACAACAGCGATGTCAGGATGTAATCCGCCGCCAGGATGACGACGCAGGACTTGACCACCGCGTTGGTGGTGGACTGGCTGACGCCCTCGGGACCGGCATGGCCGGACCGCAGATGGGTGTAATAGCCCTCGAAACAGCAGATGGTGCAGACCAGCACGCCGAAGACGATGGACTTGATGAACCCGCCCTCGATGTCGGCCCAGTCCAGGGAGCTGGACACCCGCGACCAGTACACGCCCGCGTTGGCGCCGAGCAGCTTCACGCCGGTCAGCCAGCCGCCCCACAGGGCGATGAGATTGAAGAACGCGGTCAGCAGCGGAAAGCTGATCAGACAGGCGGCCATCTTCGGGGCCACCAGGTAGCGCATGGGATTGACGTCCATGATGGTCAGGGCGTCGATCTGCTCGGAGATGCGCATGACCCCGATCTCGGCGGTCATGGCCGATCCGGCCCGGCCCGTGAGCATGATCGCGGTCAGCACCGGGGCCAGCTCGCGGACCATGGACAGGGCCACGCCCGTGCCCAGGAAGCCGTCCGCGCCGAACACGGACAGGGCGTAGTAGAGCTGCATGCCCATGACCATGCCGGTGAACAGCCCGATAAGGGCGATGACCGACACGGACTGCACGCCGATGAAATATATCTGGCGGACTATCTTGGGAAACTGCCCCAGACCCGCAAAGACGAGCCGCAGAGAGTCGAGGAGAAAGAGAGTCAGACTCCCGATCTCGTCCACGACCTCGCGGCAAATCCCGCAGGGAAACAGAGGCACGGCTGCCCCGCGTGTTTTCTCCGTCATGTGAATGGCTCCCCGCCCTTGGACGGCGGCTCGCGCCGCCCCCGACAATCGCTTTCCATCAACCGGAGAAGACGGACAGCGCATCATCCAATTTGGCATCTTTACCGAATATAAATATAAACGGCAAGACCGTTAAATTTATTTACCATGGAATCAGGATGGGTTCCCGACCGCCCGGCTTACTCCTTCCCGGACTTGCCGTTCTTGCGCGCCCACCAGTCCCGGTCCGGGCCGAGAAACCACCATTCCTTGTGGTCCGTCTTCATCACGGTTTCGGCCAATTCCCGGCCCCACTGCGTGCGCACGCGCTTGACCGCGTCCCCCAGCCACTGCCCGGCATACTTGTTGCCGAGGTCCAGCTCTTCCTTCAGATTCATGATGAAGTCCAGCTGGTCCGCGTCCTGGGCAAGCTTGGCCTCCAGGGTCTCGGTCTCCTCCAGCTCCTTCCAGTACCCGAGGATCTCCTCGCCCAGGCCCGTGCCCTCGGTGGCGTGTTCGAGCACCCTGGTGCGTTCGGACTTGTTGTAGATGTGGGCCACGTAATTGAAGTCCCCGGTGCGCGCCTCGTGCAGGTCGTGGAACAGGCACATGTACGTGGTCCGGGCCACGTCCGCCCCGGCCATCAGGGCCAAAACATGGCCGATGACCGCCGTGCGGAACGAATGCTCGGCCACGTTCTCCGAGCCCGTGCCCAGAAACTGGTACCCGGTCCTCGGCGTCTTGCGCAGCATCCCGCACTCGTTCAAAAAGTCCACTATGCGGGTCATCCTGCCGCGCGCTTTCATGTCTGCCATGGGGGTGCCTCCGGCGGCCGGGGGAAGGGGAGAGGGAAACCCTTTGAAAAGGGCTTTCCCTCTCCCCTTCCCCCGGACCCCCATCCCCTCTCCCTTCCTAAACTTTTTGGTCCGCCTTCGGCGGAGCGGGATGCGGATGGGGGGTCGGTATATATCTTTATTTAGTTAACTGCGGTAATCCGCGTTGATGGAAATGTATTCGCGGGTCAGGTCGCTCGCCAGGAGCATGGAGGAGCCCGGGCCGTCGCCCACGTTGATGTGGATGACGATGTCCCGCTCCTTCATGATCGGCTTCAGCAGGTCGTCCATGTTGCCCGGCTCCGGGGTGCCGTTGCGGAAGACCAGCACGCCGCCGATCTTGAGGACCAGGTCCTCGGCCTTGAAGTCCGCGCCCGAGTAGCCCGCCGCGCAGATGATCCGGCCCCAGTTGGGGTCCGAGCCGAACAGCGCGGTCTTGACCAGGGGCGAGTTGCCCACGGCCCGGGCGACCTTCTCGGCGTCCAGGTCGTTCTTCGCGCCCGAGACCTCGATGAAGGCCACCTTGGTGCCGCCCTCGGCGTCCATGACGATCTTGTAGGCCAGCTCCTCCAGCACGGAGAGCAGGTGCTTGCGCAGCAGCACGTAGTCGTCCTCGGACTCGATGGCCACGCCCGACTCGCCGTTGGCCAGGGCCATGACGCAGTCGTTGGTGGACATGTCGCCGTCCACGGTCACCCGGTTGATGGTCAGGTTCACGCAGTCGGCCAGCATGGTCTGCCACGCCTCGGCCGAGATGTCCGCGTCGCAGGCCACGAAGCAGAGCATGGTGGCCATCTTCGGCGAGATCATGCCCGCGCCCTTGCACATGCCGAGCAGACGGACCTCGCCGCCCTTGAGCTCGAAGGACGCCTCGGCCAGCTTGTGCACCGTGTCCGTGGTCATGATCGCCCGGGCCGTGTCCTCGGGCCCGGCCGTGGCCAGGCTCTCCTTGAGGGCGGGCATGGCCGCCTCCCACTTGCCCATGTCGAACTGCGCGCCGATGACCCCGGTGGAGGCGGGCAGCAGCTCGTCGGCCGGGACGTCGAGCGCCCTGGCCGCCAGATTCAGGGTCTCGCGGCAGTTGGCGCGGCCCTGGTCGCCGGTGCAGGCGTTGGCCTGGCCGGAGTTGGCCAGGAAGCCGGACATCTTCCGGCCGTCGGCCAGCATCTCCTGGCACTGGAGCACGGGCGCGGCCTTGAACTTGTTGGTCGTGAACACCCCGGCGGCCACGGCCGGAGTCCGGCTGACAATGGCCCCCAGGTCGAGTTTGCCGGGCTTCTTGAACGACGCCGCGACCGCGGCGAAGCTGTATCCAACGGGTATTTTCATCGGGTTCTCCGGATGCTGTTTTCGAATCGACCACAGCCATAACGCAGAGTCGGCCCGCTGAAAAGAGGGAAATGGTTGCCTCGGGCGGCGCACGGGCGTATGGCAGTCGTCATGGACCCGCTCACCCTCGCGCTGATATTCTTCACGTTCTTCTTCGCCGCCTTTCTCAAGGGTACGGCCGGTCTCGGGTTCGCCACCACCTGCCTGGGCATCATGGCCGCCTACCTGGACATGCGCGTGGCCATCCCCCTGGTGATCATTCCGTCGCTGCTCTCCAATGCCCTGGTCATGATCGACGCGGGCGGCTTCCTGCCCATCCTGCGCCGCTTCAAGTTCATGTTCCTGGCCGCCCTGCCCGGCCTGGGGCTGGGCCTGTGGCTGCTGGGCGGCAGCTCCTCGGCCATGCCCCGCCTGGTCCTGGGCGCGGCCATGATCCTCTACGGCGGGGGCGGGCTGTGGGGCGGCACCCTGCGCCTGACCCAGCGGCCGCTCCTGGACTGCGCCGTGGGCCTGATCACCGGCGCGGTCAACGGCCTGACCGGCTCGCAGATCATGCCCATCCTGCCCTATCTCATGGCCCTGCCTATCTCAAAAGACGAACTCGTCCAGGCCATCAACACCTCCTTCACCCTGTCCTCGATCATCATGCTCGTGGGCCTGAACAAGCTAGGGCTGGTCTCCCTGGAGGTGGTCGTGGTCTCCCTCGCCGGGCTGATTCCCGTGTTCCTGGGCATATATGTCGGCGGCAAGGTCCGGCGCAGGCTGCCCGAGGCCACCTTCCGCAAGATCGTCTTCGCCCTCATCGGGCTCCTCGGCGTCGGGCTGGTCGTCCGCGCCTTTCTCTAGTCCTTGCCTTCCGGCCCGGAACCGGCCTATTCTGGTTTCAAATCGGATATCCAAGGAGCTCCCATGCGCACCACGTCCCTTCGCCTGATCGCGGCCATCCTGGCCGTGGCCGTCCTCAGCCTGCCCGCCCTGGCCGGGCGCAAGCTCAACGTGTCGAGCGGACAGACCGTGTACGTGCCCATATACTCCCACATCTACCAGGGCCCCAAGGGCAAACCGTACAACCTGTCCGCCCTTCTCTCCATCCGCAACGTGGACCAGAAGCGGACCATCACCGTGACCTCGGTGAAGTACTACGACAACCACGGCACCCTGGTGAAGGACCACTTCGCCGCCCCGGTGTCCATCCCGCCCATGGGCACCCGCGAGGTCTACGTGTCCGAGCGCGACCAGTCCGGCGGGTCCGGGGCCAACTTCACGGTCCGGTGGCAGGCCGAAGGCGGCGCCGCCGTGCCCGTCATCCAGGCGGTCATGATCGGGACCGCCTCCGGGCAGGGCATCTCGTTCGTCTGCGACGGCGTGGCCATCGAAGAGAACTGACGCCCGGCGGCCCTGAGTCGCCCGCCCGCAATCCACGCGCAATCCGCATCCCGCCCGCACGGCTCCGCCCCGAACCGGGGAAGGGAACGGTGCGACCCGGCCCGCGAGCCGTCGTGAGAACAAGACCGAAACAATGAAATCCAGCGTATTCACCAGCCTGTTCATCTCCACCGTTGTCGTCATGCTCGGCATCGGCGTCATCGCCCCCATCCTGCCCCTGTACGCCCACGGCATGGGCGCGTCGGGCTTCCAGATCGGCGCGATCTTTTCCGGGTTCGCCCTGTCGCGCCTCTTCCTGGCCCCCCTGGTGGGGCGATTCGCCGACCAGCACCGGAAAAAGCGCATCCTCATGGCGGGGCTGATCCTGTTCATCGCCGTGTCCCTGGCTTACGTGTCCGCCGACTCCCCGGCCCTGCTCCTGCTCATCCGCCTGATCCAGGGCGGCGCCAGCGTGCTGGTCACGCCCGTGGCCCAGTCCTACGTGGGCGACATCACCCCGGTGGGGCAGGAGGGGCGTATCGGGAACCTGTACTTCATGTCCATGTTCATGGGCATGGCCGGAGGCCCCTACCTGGGCGGCTGGCTGTGCGACCACTACGGCATGGCCGCGCCCTTCTACGCCATGAGCGCCCTGTCGCTCCTCGCCCTGCTGCTGATCCTGTTCCTGGTGCCCGACGCCCCGGCCTCCGCGCCCAGGTCCGGGAAATCCCCGTCCGGGTTCAAAGGGCTGCTGCCCATCTTCCGCGACCGCCCCATGTGGGGGGTCATGACCTACTTCGCCACGCGCGGCTTCTACCGCTGGGGCTTCAACTCCTTTTTCCCCATGCTGGCGGTCAAGGCCAGCGGGGCCAGCGTCACCGGGGTCGGGGTCGTCCTGTCGAGCTACATGCTCGCCGGTTCCCTGGTCCAGTACCCCTGCGGCCTGCTCGTGGACCGGTTTCCCCGCCACCGGGTCGCCTTCGTGTTCTGGGGCGGCGTCCTGGCCGCCCTGTCCATGTGCGCCATCGCCTACTGCCGGTCCATGGTCATGTTCTTCCTGCTCTCCCTGGCCATGGGGCTGCTCAGCGCGGTGTCCCGCGCCGCCTGCATCGCCATCCAGACCGAGCGGGGCCGCATCCACGGCATGGGCGCGGCCGCCGGGGCGTTCACCTCCTCCATGAGCCTCGGGCAGGTCACGGGCCCCCTGGTGCTCGGCCTGATCGTGGACTGGTCCGCCATCCCCACGGCCTTCATCGTGGCCGGGCTGGTCGGCCTGGCGGGCGCGCTGGCCTCGGCCTACCTGCTGAGCCAGAACGGGGGCGGGCAGACGACAGCGTAACCACGGCCGCCGAAACAACGCGCAAAAAAACCCGCGACCACAGCCTTCGAGGCATGCGGTCGCGGGCTTGTCGTATTCGACGCCGAGGAATTACGGCACGGGCGGGCCCCTAGGCCTCCAGTTCCTTCATCAGCCACGCCTTGATGGGCGGGGTCAGTTCGAGGATGCCCTTGATGCCCTTGATCTCGTCGACCAGCTCCTTGGCCAGGTCCTCGGGAATCTTCTTGGAGCAGAGAACGGTCGAACCGTAGTTGTTCATGCGCATGAGCACCACCTTGGGCTCGGCCCAGGTGTCGATGGCGAAATACACGGAATACTCGCCGGACGTGGTCACCGGCGAACGCATGGCGTCACGGTAGTTGTTGTTGCCCCATTCCAGGTACAGGGTGACGGCATCCTCGTGGATCATGTCCCAGTTCACTTCGTTCAGCCACTGCTTGCAGGCGTTGGTGTCGTCGCTCATATTCCCTCCAAAAGGTATTTATTCCATTTTTTGATAATAGGTCCCATCCGGCATCCTGTCCACCCCGGCGCTCACGGGTCGATGCCGTTCTCCCGGTTCTGGCGCACCACCCAGGCCAGCACCGCGAACCCGGCCAGGAGCATCACCGCCGCCAGCTCCTGGGTCCACAGGGCCCAGACCGACAGCCCGCCCACCAGCACCACGATCGCCAGCCGCGACCACTTCACCCGGTTCCACGGCGCGGCCGACCAGTTCTTCTCCCACTCCACGCCGCCGCGCACGAACCGGAACCACCGGTTGTCCGGCGGCCCGTCCAGGCCCAGCTCGAAAAAACCCGCGCCCAGCAGGATCAGCGAGGCGGCCAGCAGGAGATACCCGTGCGTGAACAGCGCCAGGCCGAACAGGACCAGGGCCGCCAGATGCAGGCTCCAGTTCCACGGCTGCCGGTGCCTGGACACCGCGAGCGCGAACAATGACGACGGCGTGACGACCATGCTCCCTCCAATCCGACCATACAAACGACTTCGCCGTCATTGCAACCCATTACGGGTTTTTGTAGAACCATGGCACGGAGGAACAACATGGATACCTATCTCATCTCGCGGGCCGTGGCCGAAGTGGGCGAATGCCTGCGCGTCGAAGATCGCTTCCTGGCCACCGCCGAGTCCTGCACCGGCGGCCTGCTGGCCAGCACCCTGACCGACACCCCCGGCAGCTCCGAATGGTTCGCCGGGTCCGTGGTCGCCTACTCCAACACGGTCAAGAACAAGCTCCTGGGCGTGCCCGCCGACACCCTGGAACAACACGGCGCGGTCTCCGAACCGGTCGTCCTGGCCATGGCCCAGGGCGTGCTCAAGACCATCGGCGCGGACGTGTCCGTGGCCATCTCCGGCATCGCCGGACCCTCGGGCGGCACCCCGGACAAACCGGTCGGCACTGTCTGGATCGCCTGGGCCTGGCCCGGCGGCACCCGCGCCAAACGATACAACTTCCAGGGGACCAGAGACCAGGTCAAAAGCCAGACCGTCATGGCCGCCATCAACGGATTGCTCAGCGTGACCAAGTAGCACGGGCGGAAGGATGCCTGGGGGGAAGCCTCCGGCGGCCCCTTCGGGGAGACCAGGGCGCTGCCCTGGACCCGGCAGGGAGCAAGGCCCCCTGCACGCCCATGTTCGCTTCGCTCAGGTGCGTGCGGCAAGGAAGGCTGGCAAGGAACGCCTCCCGCCGTGCCGGTGTGCGATTTCGTTCGGAAAAAACGGCGTGCTTCTTCTCGTGAAGGAGCACGCCGTTTTTTCCGACCGAAATCGCGGGTTATTTTTGGGGGCGAGACGGAAAGCGGATGAAAGCACTTTTTTTAGCCGCCACAAGAAAACGCCGCCAAACCGATTGAATAAGTTCTGCCCGACCTCACCTGCGGCGTTGGCAACCGTCCCGAAGGGTTCGCGCCAACTCCACGCGAAACAGCCTGTTCCACGCACACGCACGCCTCTGCCGAAGGCACACAAAAAGTTTTGGAGGGTCCAGGGAACCTTTTCCAAAAGGTTCCCTGGCGGGGTCCGGGGCAGCGCCCCGGCCGCCGGAGGCGTTTCCTACTCCATGCCCTCGTCGACCAGCAGGTCGCGGCCCGAGGCCGCTCCCCTGGCGAGGTCGTCGACGCGTTCGTTGAGCAGGTGTCCGGCGTGTCCCTTGACCCAGTGGAAGGTGACGTCGTGTTCTTCGATGAGGGGCATGAGGCGGCGCCAGAGGTCCTGATTCTTAACCGGTTTCTTGGCGGCGGTTTTCCAGCCGTTGCGTTGCCAGTTCTTGAGCCAGCGCTGGGTGATGGCCTGTTGGACGTATTTGGAGTCGGTCCAGAGGTCCACGGTGCAGGGGCGGGTGAGGGAGGACAGGCCGACGATGACGGCGAGCAGTTCCATGCGGTTATTGGTGGTCCGCTTGTAGCCCTGGGCGAGTTCCTTGTAGTTGTCGGCGTTTTCGCCCTTGTATTCGCCGCAGATAAGGACCGCGCCGTAGCCGCCGGGGCCGGGGTTGCCCAGGCAGGAACCGTCCGTATACATGGTCACGCGATCACTCACTCTTGTTCTCCTTGTTCAATGAATCGAGTTTCTTGAGGATTTCCACCAGGACCTCCTGGATGGCCAGGGGCCAGTCGCCCTCCTGGAAGGACGGGAGCAGGAAGGAGGTCTTGAGGGACTGGATGAATTCCGGGCCGAAGGCGGTACGCAGCAGCGGCGGAAAGCGCAGCTCGGCCACGCCGATGGCCGGGGCCAGGCCGATGTACAGGGTCTTGTCGTCCAGGTCCGGAACCACGAAGTCCCCGCCGTAGACCTGGATCTTGCTGTTGAGCCCCCACTTGTCGCGCAGGGTCTGGGTGAAGGAGACGATCATCTTCTTCTGGTCCTTGGTCAGGGAGCCGGTCTCGTCGTACACGGCGCTCTGCTGGTTCAGGACCTCGACCACGTGCTCGTTGTTCTTCATGAACGCCCAGATGACGGCGGCGAAGACCAGGACGAGCGCCAGGGAGCGGATGACCTTTTCCCTGGGCGTGGAACCGTGCACTCGGGGGATGTTGATGCGGCGCATTTCCGCTTTCTATCGTGCGGGAAGATTTCAGGCAAGGGCGCAGGGAAGCCCCGGGCTTCTTTTCCCGGACCGGCGGTCTAGCCCTCGCCGCGCAGGGCCTGGATGGGGTCCAGGGACGCGGCCTGGCGGGCGGGTTTGAGGCCGAAGACCAGTCCCACGGCCTGGGACCCGGCCAGGGCCATGAAGAACGCCTTCCAGGAGAACTGGATGGTCAGGATGTCGAGGCGCGACAGGAACTGGCCGAGCCCCAGGCCGAGGAACAGGCCGAGCACGCCGCCGAGCAGGGTCAAGGCGCAGGCCTCGACCAGGAATTGCAGCATGATGGCGGAGTTGCGCGCGCCCATGGCCTTTTTCAGGCCGATCTCCTCGGCCCGCTCCGAGACCGAGATGGAGAAGAGGTTGGCCAGGACGAACCCGCCCACGAGCACGGCGATGCCCGCGGTCACCCCCAGGAATACGGTCAGGCCGCCCTTGAAGAACGCCAGGAACTTGAGGATTTCGTCGGCGGTGACGATGGAGAAGTCGTCGTCCTCCTCGGGCTGGAGGTGGTGCAGGTGCCGGAGCAGGGAGCGCAGGTTCTCGGTGTGCGCGGCCATGTAGTCCGGCTCCACGAACTTGACGCGCAGGGCCCGGAAGTACTTGCGGTCCAGGTTGTACCGCTGGACCAGGGTGGACAGGGGGATGATGATGCGGTTGTCCACGTCGCCGCCCCCCCCCGAGGTCACGCCGCGGTAGGAGAGCTTGCCGACCACCTGGAACGGGATGCCCGAGATGTAGGCGACCCTGCCCACGGGCGACTCGTCGCCGAACAGTTCGCGGGACGGCGTTTCGCCGAGCAGGGCGACCTTGGCCCCGATGCGCTCGTCCTCGGCCGACAGGTCGCGGCCCTCGCTGAGCGGCCAGTTCCAGGCCTTGGAATAGCCCTCGGTGGTGCCCACGATGACCACGTCGTGATAGGTGCGGTTGCCCGCCCGGACCGTCTGCCCGTACTTGGCCCGCATGGGCAGCACCTGGTACGCGCCGGGCAGGGAGTCGCGGATGCGTTCGGCGTCCTCGCGGCTGAGGGTCAGGGTGCGCATGCCCACGGCCCGCTTCTGGAAATTGCCGCCGAAGACCAGGGCCGCGTCCGGCCCGAACATGTCGACCATGTCCACGGCCATGCGGTTGGCCCCGTCCACGGCCGTGACGATCAGGGTCAGCGAGGCGATGCCGAAGGCCACGCCCAGGACCACGAATATGGACCGCAGCTTGAAGGCCCAGACGGCCTCCAGGCCCATGCTTGCTATGCGTCCCACAGTCCGTATCATTGTGTTATGCCTCCGGCGGCCGGGGGAAGGGGAGAGGGGAACCCTTTGAAAAGGGCTTTCCCCTCTCCTCTTCCGAAACATTTTGTGTCGCTTCGCGAAGAGGGGGACATCACATTAGTTCATCTGGAGTACTAGCTTCCATTAACTTTGCCACTATCTCATTTATGGCTTTCAACTTCTCTTTATCGCCACCGGCTTCTGCTTTTAATCTTTTGATATTAGACTCATAGTTAGGCCCAAAAAAACATGAAAGTGCTATGGATTTTGTTTTTTTTGTAACATCTTCAAAAACAACATCAAAGACTGTTTTTGGAATCTCAGCCAAACTTGATGCACCAGAAGATAATTTTGATTGGAAGATCTCCCATTCCGACCGTAAAAGCACCGCTCTGGCTTCTAACGAATCAAGTATCCCTTTTCCGCTCAGGCTTAATTGGTCCGAATCTGTTTCTCGGTCGCAAACCTCTTTCCCAACAGCCGAAAGGTAAAGATATATCTGCCATACAGCTTGAATGGTGTCCGCCACAACCTCCCCCCTCGGCTGGGGAAATTCTAAATGAGGACGTTCCTTAAGAAACGAAGACAGCAACATCAGCTGGCATGTACTTTCTCTCTTTGCCAATGATGCAATATCAGATTCCCCGAAACCAAACATTGTTCCAAGAGCTTCCGTTCGCACATCATGCCAAACAGGCACAATCCCATCCCCCTTTCGGCGATGGGCTGGGTAGACAACCTCACCTTCGTTTACTCTTTTGGCATAATCGTTATAGGCATCCTGTACAGCACTCAACAGAGCAAGCGAACTAAACATGCTTGAGAATAGTTCCTTAGACGGCTTCTTTTTCCTCTTCTTAAATAATCCAAACATGTTCACCCTCACTCTCCGCCGAAGGCGGCGCTAAAAAACTTTGAAGGGGGAGTCCAGAGGGGGAAACTTTCTTGAAAGTTTCCCCCTCTGGCCGCCGGAGGCATTCTTCCCTTTTCTACACCTTCACATCCTCGGCGATGCGTCCGTCGTGCAGGCGGATGATGCGGTCGGCCTCGCGGGCCACGTCCTCGTCGTGGGTGACCAGGACGATGGTCTGCCCGGCGCGGTGCACGTCGTGGAAGAGCTTCATGATCTCGCCGGAGGTCTTGGAGTCGAGCTGTCCGGTGGGCTCGTCGGCCAGGAGGATCCGCGGGTCGTTGAGCAGGGCGCGGGCCATGGCCACGCGCTGCTGCTGGCCGCCGGACAGGCGCGAGGGCTTGAAGTGCATGCGGTCGGCCAGGCCGACGCGCTCCATGAGGTTCTCCGCGCGGGCGGTCAGTTCGGAACGCGGCTTGCCGGAGTAGAGGCCGGGCAGGATGACGTTCTCGAGCGCGGTGGCGTAGGAGATCAGGTAGAAGGACTGGAACACGAAGCCCAGCGCCCGGTTGCGCAGGTCGGACTGCTGGTCGTCGTCGAGGTTGGAGGCGTCGCGGCCGAGCAGGTTGTAGACGCCCGCGGTGGGCCGGTCGAGCAGGCCGATGATGTGCAGCAGGGTGGACTTGCCCGAGCCGGACGTGCCCTGCAGGGCGATGAACTCGCCCTGGGCCACGTCCAGGGTGATGCCCTTGAGGACCTCGATGCCGGTCTCGGCGTCGTCGCCCTTGCCCTGGAGAAAGGTCTTGGTGATCCCCTGAAGGGAGATGGCGGGTTGCGTCATCACAACCCCTTCTTGCCGACCTTGGCGCCGGGCAGGACGAGCTGGGTGGCGACCACGTCGCCCTCGGACAACCCTTCGAGGACCTCGGAGCGCTCCAGGCCGATGAGACCGAGCTTGGGGGTGATCTCCTCGGGCTGCTTTTCGGGCTCGGTCACCCGGAAGCAGACCTGGCGGTCCTTGACCCACTTGAGCGCGTTGTTGGGCACGGTCAGCACGTCGTCCTTGGTTTGGACGACGATCTTGCACTGGGTGGTCATCTCGGGCCGCAGGAAATCGGCCTGTTCGCGGGTGACCTTCACCAGGGTGCGGTAGTAGACGATGTTGTCGCGGATTTCCGGCTCGGGGTAGATGCGGTCCACCGCGCCCTCGAAGACCTTGTCGCGGTAGGCGTCCACGGTATAGCGCACGGCCAGGCCGGGCTTGACGCGGCCCACGTCGGTCTCGTCCACGTAGATCCACATCTCGAGCTTCTCGGGGTTGAGCACGGTGATCAGGTTGGACACGGACAGGCCGGAGACGATGGTCTCGCCCTCCTGGGCGGCCACCTGGCTGACCACCCCGTCGATGGGCGAGTAGATGTTGGTGTAGGAGAGCTGGACCTTGAGGGTGTCGAGAAAGGCCTTGGCCGCGGCCACGCTGTAGCGGGCCATCTCCGCGTCCTGGGTGGCCACGTCCAGGGAGTCCTGGGCCTCGAGCCGCTTCTGGACCAGGGTGCGTTTGCGGGGCAGGTTCTTCTCCATGTATTCGAGCTTGGCCTGGGTCAGGTCGAGGTTGGCCTGGGCCTCGGCGATGCGCGCCTTGAGTTCGCGGGCGTCGATCTTGGCGATGAGGTCGCCCTTTTTGACGTGGTCGCCTACCTTGACGGGCACGGATTCGAGCACGCCGGTGGCCTGGGCCCCGATCTTGACCTGGGCGCCCACCTGGGCCTTGACGATGCCGGTGGCCTCCAGGACCTTGGACACGCTGCCCCTCGTCACCTCGGCGGTCTTGAGGACCTTGATCCTGTCCCTGGACTGGCCCGCGGTGAAGTACCAGACGCCGCCCCCGGTCAGAAGCGCGGCGATGAGGATGAATATGAGTTTTTTCATGTCTATTCGTCTTTATCCTGTTGGATTTCCCGGCGCAGGACGGCGGAGAAATCGGCGGGTTTGAACGGCTTGCGGCGCAGCAGCACGTCGCGGAAGGTCGCGGCCCTGAAGGAATAGCCGCAGTCGTTCGGAAGGCGGCCGCCCTCGTAATATAACGACTTGGGCGGATAATTTCTACATAAAGCGGGCCGGGTGTCGTGGGCGGTGCACAGATTGTCGTCTCCGAGCAGGGCGCAGTCGAAGAGCAGGAAGCCCTGGTCCCCGCGCCCCACCGGGCGGAACCGGGCGTGCTCCGGGGCGTCGGCCACCAGTTTATCGTACTGGGCGGCGCGGCGCAGCCAGCGCCCCTGGTCGCGCAGATGGATGGACCGGCAGCAGCGGCCGCAGCGGTTGCACCGGCCGACCACCTCCACCTCGCGGCGCAGGACGAGGGAGCGGAAGCGGCGGAAGAGCCCGGTAAGGGAAATGGACCCGATCACGTCCGGCGGCTCCGAATCGTACGCGATGCGATCGCGTTCATGGTTTTTCCTCCGGCTTTTCTTGACCTGCCCACGCAATATGCCTACTTGTGGTCATTATGAATTGGGATTGGGACAAATTACAAAAGCAGCAACAGGGGCGCCCCGGCGGTAAACCGCCGAGCTTCGACGATTTCCAGGACCAGCTCGAGAAACTGAAGAGGTTCAAGCTGCCCGGTTGGAAGCTCGTCATTCCTCTCATCGTCCTCCTCTGGATCGCCAGCGGGTTCTACATCGTCGAACCCGACGAGGTCGGCGTGGTCAAGCAGTTCGGCAAGTACAACCGCATCACCACGGCGGGTCCGAACTACCACATTCCCTACCCGGTGGAAAGCGTGCTCACCCCCAAGGTGACCCAGATCCGCCGCGTGGAATTCGGCTTCCGGTCCGTGGGCAGGCCCGTCACCCAGAGCTTCCAGCAGGGCGTCAGCCGGGAGGTCAAGGAGGAATCCCTGATGCTCACCGGCGACGAGAACATCGTCTCGGTCCAGTTCATCGTCCAGTACATGATCAAGGACGCCGAGAACTACCTGTTCAACGTCAACGACCCGGAGCAGACCCTGGCCCACGCGGGCGAGGCGGCCATGCGCGAAGTCATCGGCAACGGCAAGATCGACGACGCCCTGACCACCGGCAAGCAGGAGATCCAGGTCCAGACCCGCGAGCTGATGCAGCGCATCCTGGACAACTACCACAGCGGGCTGTCCGTGGTCGCCGTGCAGATGCAGAACGTGCATCCGCCGGACGAGGTCATCGAGGCCTTCAAGGACGTGGCCAGCGCCCGCGAGGACAAGAGCCGCTACATCAACGAGGCCGAGGCCTACCAGCGCGACATCCTGCCCAAGGCGCGCGGCGAGGCCTCCCGCATCACCAACGCGGCACAGGCCTACAAGGAAACCAAGATCCTCGGGGCCGAGGGCGACGCCGCCCGGTTCCTGGCCGTGCTCAAGGAATACAACAAGGCCAAGGACATCACCCGCAAGCGTCTCTACCTGGAGACCATGGAGACCATTCTTTCCAATCCCGACGCGGAGAAGCTGATCATGTCCGACGACGCCCTGAAGCAATCCGTGCCCTATCTCCCCCTGGACAAGCAGCCCCGCAGGGCCGCCCCCAAGGAAGGGCAATAAAGGGGGACATGCAATGAAAAAATCGACCATCATCATAAGCGTTCTGATCATCCTGGGGGCCTTTGTCCTGACCTCCGCGGCCTTCACCGTGGACCAGACCCAACAGGCCATCGTCATCCAGCTCGGCCGTCCGGTGACCGGACAGCTCGGACCGGGCCTGCACTTCAAGCTGCCCCTGATCCAGAACGTGGTCTTCTTCGACGCCCGCATCCTGGACTTCGACGCCAAGCCCGAGGAGATCACCACCACGGACAAGAAGTACATGAACGTGGACTCCTACACCAAGTGGCGGATCACCGACCCCCTGACCTTCTACACCAAGGTGCGCACCATCCAGGGCGCCCGGGCCCGGCTGGACGACATCGTCCGCTCGCAGCTCAGGGTGGCGCTGGGCCGCTACACCCTGATCGAGGTGGTTTCGCACAAGCGCCAGGAGATCATGGACGCCGTGACCAAACGCTCCCGCGAATTGCTCCTGCCCTACGGCATCGAGGTTCTGGACGTGCGCATCAAGCGTACGGACCTGCCCGCCGAGAACGCCCGGTCCATCTACGGCCGCATGAAGGCCGAGCGCGAGCGCCAGGCCAAGCAGTACCGCTCCGAAGGCCAGGAGGCCTCGGCCAAGATCAAGGCCAACGCCGACAAGGAACGGTCCATCATCCTGGCCGACGCCCGCAAGCAGTCCGAGATCATCCGAGGCGAGGGCGACGCCCAGGCCACGAAGATCTACGCCGAGTCTCTGGGGCAAAATCCCGAGTTTTACGATTTCACCCGGAGCCTGGACGCCTACAGGCGCGGTTTCGAGAAGGATACCCGCTTCATACTGACGCCCAAGAGCCCCTTCCTGAAACATCTGCAATAGAAAAACACCTATGCCTCAAATGAGGATGTGGTCACACAAGGGCCACATCCTTTTTCTTTTGCCAAAAATAACCTTAAACGATATCATTGACATTATCGGGATATTCTCCCAAAGTCGCTGGGAGATTTTCCCGGCAATGAAAAGTAGACACGAACTGTCGTTTGGCTCGGGGGATTATCCCCCTTCAAAAATATAATGGCGAGCATACAGGGAATTCCATATTCCGATTATGAGGAAAGGCCCCCCGCATGCCGCCATCACTTGTTAAGGAGCGACTATGCCCAAGAAAAAACGGAGATGTGACGAAGCGCAGCTCAAGTGGTTCGAGGAAGCACTTGAACGCATCAAGAAGGCGACCGGGGCCCGCACCCAGGTCCAGTTGGCCGAAGTGCTCGACGTTCGTCAGTCAAGTATTTCGGATGCCAAGCGCAGATGCTCTATCCCCGCTGACTGGTTTCTGAAACTCTACCGCAGCCACGGACTGGATCCGGACTGGCTCTCCGAAGGCGTGGAGCCCGTGTATATCAACGCGGACAAGGCCAAGGTCCCGGCCGACACCCTGCTGCGCGAGACCCCGGCCCCCTACGGCCGCATGAACTCGCGCGGCCGTCTGGTCCCGGTCTCCACCATGGCCGGCGCCGACAAGGACGCCGCCGAATGGGAGCCCAAGTCCATCGAGGAACTGTCCGTGCCCGAGTCCTTCTGCCGGCCCAAGTTGCTGGTCGTGAAGGTCGACTCCGCAAGCATGGACCCGGTCATCACCCGCAGCGCGTTCGTCGGCATCGACCGCGACCAGAGCGAGCACCCGGACGGCGACCTGTGCGCAGTCCACTTCCCCCACCAGGGGCTGACCATCCGCAGGGTCTTCCACCAGGGCGACACCTTCCTGCTCAAGGCGGACAACGACCAGTACTCCGACCTGACCATTCCGGCCGAAGAGATGAACGACCGCACCGTGGGCCGTGTTATCTGGGTTCTGCAGAACCTCGCTCCCATGTAGCCATGGGGGTTTCGGTCCGCACCGAAACATATAAAAGGGCCGCCCGCACGCCGGGCGGCCCTTTTTTTCGTCCTTCGCGCCGCTCCCGGCCCGGGGGCATGAATCCTTGACTTGAGGCCGCCCGCGGCCCTACTCTCCGGGCCATGAGCACCACCGAGAAGACCCCACCGGCGTCCCAGGCCAAGCCCGTTACCGCGCCCGACATCCTGGCCATGAAGGGCGGCGGGAAGATCTGCTGCATGACCGCCTACGACTACCCCTCCGCGCTCATCGCGGACCAGGCGGGCGTGGACCTCGTCCTGGTGGGCGACTCCCTGGCCATGGTCGTGCTCGGCCGTCCGGACACCCTGTCCGTGACCGTGGACGAAATGGTCCACCACACGCGGGCGGCGGCCCGGGGCATCCAACGCGCCCTGCTGGTGGCCGACATGCCGTTCATGTCCTTCGCCACCGTGGACCGGGCGCTCGAAACCGCCCACCGGCTCATGGGCGAGGGCGGCGCCAGGGCGGTCAAGCTCGAGGGCGGCCGCCCGGTGGTCCCGCAGATCACCGCCATGACCGAGGCCGGAGTGCCGGTCATGGCCCACGTGGGCCTGACCCCGCAGCACGTGGCCAAGTTCGGCGGGTTCAAGGCCCAGGGCAAATCCGCCGAAGCCACCCGCCAGCTCATCGAGGACGCCCAGGCCGTGGAGGACGCGGGCGCGTTCTGCGTGGTCCTGGAGGCCATCCCGGTGGAGGCGGCCCAGCTCATCACCGAGGCCGTGAACATCCCGACCATCGGCATCGGCGCGGGCAACGTGACCGACGGCCAGGTCCTGGTCTACCACGACGCCCTAGGCCTGTTCGACCGCTTCACGCCCAAGTTCGTGCGCCGCTTCGCCGAGCTGGGCGAGACCTCGCGCCAGGCCGTGGAGATGTACTGCGCCGAGGTTCGCAAGACCACGTTCCCAGGCGACAAAAACACCTTCTACATGCCCGAGGCCGAGCTGGCCCAGGTCCGCAAGATCAAGGTCAAACCCAAGAAGAAGTAGATGCATCTCGACCTCTCCTGGCCGGTGCTCTGGAGCGGCCTGTTCTGGCCGCTCATCAGACTGACCTTCTTTATCTCCGTGGCCCTGATGGTGGGCATCCTCATCGAGTCCCTGCGCTGGACCCGCTACGCGGCCAAGCTGGCCGACCCCCTGGCCCGGCGCGCGCGGCTCAAGGACATCTCGGCGGCCAGCTTCACCATGGCCTTCTTCTCCGGGATCACGGCCAACACCATGCTCTCAGAGGCCCACGAGAAGGGCGAGCTGTCGGACCGGGAGCTGGTCCTGTCCAACCTGTTCAACTCCCTGCCCACCTATTTCCTGCACCTGCCGACCATCTTCTTCATCGCCAGCCCGTTCATCGGCTCGGCCGCCTACACCTACGTGGGGCTGACCGCCCTGGCCTCGGTCCTGCGGACCATGGGCATCGTCTTCGCGGGCAAGTTCCTGCTCCCGCCCCTGCCGCCGGGTTGCCTGCCCTGCCGGTTGGCCGAGATCGAAGGGGAGAACAAGCCCAAGGTGAAGATCACCTGGCGAAGCCTCAGGCGGCGGCCCGGCCCGGTCGTGCTCATCGCCCGGCGCAGGCTCTCGGCCAACCTGGGCCGCGCCCTCAAGCAGGCCTGGAGGCGGTTCCTCAAGCGGCTGCCCAAGATCCTCTACGTGACCTGCCCCATCTACACCCTGTTCTTCGTACTCAAGCAGCTCGGCCTGTTCGCATGGCTCCAGTCGGCCATGGCGGGCGGGGTGCCGCTGTTCACCTTCCTGCCGCCCGAAGCCCTGTCCATCGTGGCCTTCCACATGGCCGCCGAATTCACCGCCGGGCTGGCCGTGGCCAGCGCGCTCATCGCCGACACCAGCCTCACCCAGGTGCAGGTCATCCTGGCGCTCATGCTCGGCAATGTGCTCTCCTCGCCGGTGCGCGCCTTCCGCCACCAGTTCCCCTACTACGCGGGCATATTCCGCCCGCGCATGGCCTTCAAGCTCATCCTCTACAACCAGCTGTCGCGCAGCCTGGCCATCGCCCTGGTGGGCACGGTCTACGCCCTGATCATGAACTGATCCCCCGGGTCCCGTTGTGCAACGTTGCACAGAATTATGTGCAATACACATCACATTGCACATACGTTGAACATGCAACAATCACACAACCAGTTGTAATTGTTGATTTCGAACCTTTGGCACGGACTGTGCTTAAAGCAAGTCATGATTGATGCAGTTACCGTCACTCTCATCATCCTGGTCGTCGTGTTGTTGCGACGGCCCCTCCTCACCGACCCGGACGCCGCCCCCGGCGTCCGGGAAGTCGGGGAAGATTTCGGCTTAACGGCCAGGGTCCCCGTGCCCGTCCGGACGTCAACCCCCCATCCCGTCCGGGTCAAACGGCGCAAGGACCAGGCCATTTAGCATATACCATACCTCCCTTGAAAAGCAGTTTCCAACCTCAAACCCCTCCTCGAAAGCAGACCTCTAACCCCTGAAAGGGCCGCGCAAGCGGCCCTTTCGCCTTTTCCTAACTCCCACGATTCCCGGACTGTTCCGGTCATTTCTTGTCAGAACCGCCGCGACGGCGTATATGTATGTCAAACTGGCATCCTCAACCGGCCCGGACGTGCGCACATGAACGACCTCGACAAGGACCACGCCCTCTTCAGCGACACCCTGCTCGACCTCTCCGACGACGAGCGCATCGCCCTCATCGTCGAGCGTATCGAGTCCAAGTTCCTGGACTACGACGGGTACGACTTCTCCCGGCGGCAGATCCTGGCCCTGAACATCTTCTTCGAGCTCTCCCAGGAGCTGCGCGGCCGCGAGATGTTCTACGCGGTCTGCATGGCCATCCCCCAGGCCCTGTTCGGCTTGGAGTCGATCCTGTACCTCCTGGAGGATGAGGAGACCTTCTCCCTGGCCGCCTGCTCCACGGGCCGATGCGACAAGGAATCCACCAAGCCTTGGAGCGAGGTCATGAACGACCGCCTGACCATCGACGGCGAGACCATGTACATCCCCATCCGGGGCAACCCGGACTACAACGACATGCTCTCCTTCGAGCCGCCCCACAACGTCCTGGGCAGCTTCGCCATGCGCCCGTGCTCCGGGCTGCCCGGCCATGCCCGGCTGTTCCTCGAAAAATACGTCAACCGCGTGGGCTACCAGCTCCACCACCGGATCATCCGCTCCCGAAACCGCGAGCACATCGCCTTCATCAAGTCCATGGTCCAGGACATCGGGCACAACGTCATCGTGCCCAACATGTTCTACAAGCTCTATTTCAACCGGCTCAAGCGCAAGATCGAGCAATTGCACCTGACCACCTCCTCCATCCTGGCCAAGGTCAACGTGGGCGCGACCCCGGAACTCGTCGACGAGGGCAACCGGCTGGCCGAGATCGCCGGGGGCATCGAGGCCCAGTACCAGGAAATATACTCCCACTACGAGTCCACCTCCATGTTCCTGGAGACCCTGCTCCGGCGGCGGCACTTCGAGGAGGGTCGCTACGTGCTCGAAAAGCGGGACGAGAACCTGCCCACCTCGGTGGTCGCCCCGATCATCGAGCGGTTCCGCCACAGGTTCGAGGAGAACGGCATCCAACTGATCCTGATCGGGGAATGCGCCGAAGACCAGGTCATCCGCCTGGTCCTGGACCGGGGCCTCATCTCCCAGGTCCTGGACAACCTCCTGTCCAACGCGCTGAAGTACACCGAGCCCGCGCCGGACGGCCAGGGCGGAGAGGAGAAGTGCGTGACCTACGGCTGGAAGGTCGTGGCCGACTTCTTCGGGCCGGGCAAGCCCGGCATCCGCGTGTGGGTGACCTCCTCGGGCGCCGCCCTCGACCTGAACGAGCCCATGGACGTGTTCAAGCCCGGCTTCCGCGCGGACAACGTGGCCCACAAGGCGGGCACCGGGCGCGGCCTCTACTTCGTCCGCCAGGTGGTCGAACTGCACGGCGGCAAGGTCGCCTACCAACACACCGGAGAGGGCAACGAGTTCTCCTTCGTGCTCCCCTTCGAGCAAGCGTAAAACGTCGGATTCCGATAGCGGCGCATCTGCACATTTTCCGCCGGGGCCTCTCATCCTCACGTAGACGGCTACGCTACGGTGAAAGACCCCGGCGAAAAATGCACAGCTGCACCACTCTCGAAAGCCTCCATTCGGGCTAGGGGGGGGGATTGGGCGGAGGCTAAGAGGCGAGGCGGCTCCCGGCTTGACAATCCGGCGGGTTGCCCGTTCAATCGCGGTTCGTTTTTCCTCTGACATCCGGAGCGCGCATGGATCTCGATACCTATCTGGTTTTTCTGACCGCCACCGTGGTGGTGCTGCTCATTCCCGGGCCCACCGTGATGATGGTCGTGGGCAGTTCACTGACCCAGGGACGGCGGGCCGCCGTGCCTCTGGCCCTGGGCGTGGGCCTGGGCAATGCCGTGGCCGCCACGGCTTCCCTGGCCGGGCTGGGCGTGCTCCTGGCCACCTCCGCCGAGCTGTTCACCGCTTTCAAGTGGGTCGGCGCGGCCTATCTCGTCTACCTCGGCGTCAAGGCGTGGCGGGCCGCTCCGGAGACCGGAGCCGACCCGGAAACCGCGCGCCCGGCCAGGAAAAGGACCCACCTGCTCAACGCCTGCATGGTCACGGCCACCAACCCCAAGGCCATTGTCTTCCTGTGCGCCTTCCTGCCCCAGTTCATCGCCCCGGACCGCCCCCAGCTGCCGCAACTGCTCATCCTCGAAATCACCGTCCAGGTCCTGACCATGGCGGTCGCCCTATTCTACGCCCTGCTCGCGGTCAAGGCCCGCCGCATCGTGGCCAACCCCCGCTCCATGAAGATCGTCAACCGCATCGGCGGCACCACCCTGATCGGCGCGGGGATACTGACCGCCGCGTTGAAGCGGGCTTGACAGGAGGCCCCTTCACGATGCTCCCCGCCCCGGCGGATGCAAAAAGCCCCCGGTCCACATCGGACCGGGGGCTTTCTGCGTTCATGTCACGGGGATCAGTCCGTTTCCGCCACCGGGTCCGGCGGGAGTTCGGCCGCCTTCTTGGCCAGCAGGCGGCGGTAGTAGGACAGGCACAGGCAGGTCATGGGCAGGGCGATGAGCAGGCCGAGGAAGCCGAGGAGCTTGCCCCAGACCGACAGGGACAGGAGGATGAGCCACGGGGACAACCCCAGGCTCTCGCCCTGGATTTTCGGGACCAGGACCGCGTCCTGGATGACCTGGACCACGGCCATGACCGCCACGGCCAGGCCGATGCCCACCCATACGGATTCGCCCGCCTCCAGCGAGTCGAGCCCGGCCAGGAGCAGGACCGGGATCGCCCCGGCCACGCCCAGGTAGGGGGCGATGTTCAGGACGCCGATGAGCAGCCCCAGCACCAGGCCCAGCGGCAGGCCGATGAGCACGAAGCCGATGGCCATGAGCACGCCCACGATCATGCAGACGATGATCTGACCCCGGAAATACAGTCCCATGGTCTTCTCGAACTCGCCCAGGAACCCGGTCACGCCCTCACGGTATTGGGCGGGCAGGTAATCCTGCCACCCGGCCTTGATGCGCCCGAAATCGGCCAGCAGAAAGATCACGTACAGGACGATGACGAACACCCCGAATAGCCCGGCCGCCGCGTTGATCGCGCCCACCGCCACGCCTCGGATGCCCGGGACCAGGTTGCCGAGCACGCCCTTGGCCGCGTTGAGCGCGCCCTGGGCCGTGAACAGGTCCCTGACCTCGGGCGACTGCACGGTGTCGCGCACCCACTGCCAGATGTCCGGCGGCAGATGGGCCGCGACCTTGTCCGCGAACTCGGTGTTCGTGATCAGCCGCGACAGGACCTCGCCCATGTGCGCGAACTCGCCGACCACCATGGGCACCACCAGCAGGACCGCTCCGCCCAGGGCCAGCAGCAGGAGCAACATGGTCAGCAACACGGCCACGCCGCGATTGCCCACCTTCTTCTCAACGAGACAGGTCAACGGATTGAGCAGGTAGGCCACCAGCAGGGCCGCCACGAACGGCACCAGCACGCCCGACAGATAGCCCAGCAGCCAGACCATGCCGATAAAAAAACCGGCCCCCAATACCATCCGCACCACGGAATCCAGGGTGTACGGCTTGCCGCTCTCGAACATGGCCCCTCCTGAAAAAAGATAAGAAAATGAATCTGCCCCGTTCCTTACCAGCCCGCCCCGCTTTAGACAACGCCCACTTGTGTGAAGATACCTTGCCCCCGGCATGCCTCGCCGGGCGGGCGTGAAAGGCATGCCTCCGGCGGCCAAAGAACCTTTTGGAAAAGGTTCTTTGGAATCTCCAAAACTTTTTGTCGCCGCTTCGCGGAAGGTGCGTACGCGAAGGGTCGCCCTTTTGAGCCATAAAAAAGTAACGCGCAGCCGCACGGCGCACCGCGCCCGCACTCACCGCGCAGCGGCACAAAAAGTTTAGAAAGGGAGAGGGGATGGGGGTCCGGGGGAAGGGGAGAGGGGAAACCTTTTCTCAAAGGTTTCCCCTCTCCCCTTCCCCCGGTTCTTCCTCCCGCCGCGCGCTACACCACGTCGCGGGAGCGCATGCCGAGGAGGAAGAGGATGGCGTCGAGGCCCAGCGTGGAGATGGCCTGTCGGGCGCCCTGTTTGACTTTGGGTTTGGCGTGGAAGGCGATGCCCAGGCCCGCGAGGTTGAGCATGGGCAGGTCGTTGGCCCCGTCGCCCACGGCGATGACCTGTTGCAGGGAGATGCGTTCCTGGTCGGCGATGGACTGGAGCAGTTCGGCCTTTTTCTGGGCGTCCACGATATCGCCCACGGCCTTGCCGGTGAGTTTGCCGTCCACGATTTCGAGTTCGTTGGCGTAGACGTAGTCGATGCCGTAGCGTTTGCGCAGGATATCGCCGAAGTAGGTGAAGCCGCCGGACAGGATGGCGATCTTGTAGCCCACGTTCTTGAGGTTGGAGATGAGTTTTTCCGCGCCTTCGGACATGGGCAGCTGGTCGGCGACCTTTTTGAGCACGGACTCGTCGAGGCCTTCGAGCAGGGAGAGGCGTTTGCGCAGGGACTGCTTGAAGTCGAGTTCGCCGCGCATGGCGGATTCGGTGATGGCGGCCACCTGATCGCCCACGCCCGCCTCCTTGGCCAGTTCGTCGATGACCTCGGCCTGGATCAGGGTGGAGTCCATGTCGAAGGCCACCAGGCGGCGGTTGCGCCGGAAGATGTTGTCTTCCTGGAAGCCGATGTCGACCATCATTCGGGAGGATATCTCCAGGAACTGGGCGCGCAGCTCGGCCACGTCGCGCGGGGTGCCGCGCACGGTGAACTCGACGCAGCCGCGCGAGCACTCGTAGTCGTTGCAGTCGAGCGGCACGCGGCCGGACAGCCGATAGATGGTGTCGATGTTCAGTCCGGCCTCGGACACGACCTTGGTGATGGCCGCAATCTGCGAGGAGGATACCGAGCGGGCCAGCAGGGTGATGATGTAGCGCGGCTTGTGCGCCTCGCCCACCCAGGAGTTGTATTTTTCCTCGTCCAGGGGGTGCAGGCGCATGGTCACGCCGAGTTCGTGGGCCTTGAAGAGCAGGTCCTTGAGCACGGGCTGGGAGTTGGCGGGCAGCCGGATGAGGATGCCGAGGGTCAGAAAGTTGTGGATGACCACCTGCCCGATGTCGAGCACGTCCACGTCGTAGCCTGCCAGGACGCCGGACAATTCGGCCGTCAATCCGGGTCGGTCGCCGCCGGTCACATGCACCAATATGATCTTTTCCATGGATAAAACCCCCGTGCGAACTTCGTGCGGACCATCTCATATATCCCCAGGACAGTAAACCTTGGGGGCCGCCACCTCCCATCAGAGGGGCGTCCCGCACTCAAAAACGCGCCCCGCCCCGCGAAGCGGCACAAAAAGTTTAGGAGGGAAGAGGGGATGGGGGGCCGGGGGCCCAACCAAGACCAGCCCCCGACGCTGGGCGGCGGGGGCTGGTCTTGGGGCAACCGGGGTGAGCCGGTTACTTCTTTTTCGGTTCGGGCTTGGCCTCGCGGATGTAGGCCATACCGCCGGTGAGGGAGCGAACGTGGCGCTGCAGGAGCAGTTCGGCCTCGCGCTTGTCCTCGGCGGTAAAGGCGACGTATTCCGCGCCGTTGTCTTCGATAACCACTTCAAACATCGTAAACCTCCGTTATGCCCCGCTATCGTCGGAGCCGGTCTTGGCGACCTCAAGTTCCCTGGCGACCGGCTTGATGCCGCCGCCGAAATTCGCTGACACGACCTTGGGCTTGGTCTCAATGGCCGCCCCCTTGGTCATGCGGATGGTTCCTTCGACCACGGCGCCCTTTTCCACCACAAGCACCGGCGTGTCAAGACTGCCCTTGAGCACGCTGGTCTTTTCGAACACGGCCTTTTCCTTGACCTGCACGTTGCCGAGGATTTCCCCGCAGGAGTTGAGTTGGCCCACGCGCACGGTCCCCTCGATGAAGGCCTTGCGCCCGAGAATGAGCACGCCCTCGGTGGAAATTTCCCCTTCGAAACGGCCGTCTATACGCACCGTACCGACGAAATCGAGTTTGCCCTTATATTCGGTACCGACGCCCATAAAGGCGTTCAATTCGGAATTTTCCTTGGTCTTCTTGCCGGAGAACAGGCCCATATCGTCTTCCTCGCTCGTTTCCCGGTCGGTCGAAACCGTACCGTGTTGCGGTCATTACTGCAGAGCAGGGTTCCCCTATATACCCGGCTGATGCCGAATGCCACTTTTTTTTCCACAGGGGAAAGGGGCGGTCCGGGGGTAAAAGCTATGCCGTCGGGGCTCCCGGGCTATACAAATTGCCCGGCGCGGTGATAACGAATGGGGAAAAGGCGTCCGTTTTCGGGATAACTTCCCAAAACCCCGGACAACAAGGGACAGAAAATGGGCTGGACAGCTTTTGCCGTGCTCCTGATCGTTGTGTTATTTTTTTACGGGAAGAAAAAGGAAAACCCGCCTGCCGGGGTTTCGACGGGGCGGCCCGAAGCCGTTTCAGAGGATGAGTACGACCCGTTCGACGGCTGGCGGCGTTCGCTCACGACACTCTGGAAGGGGAGCACAGCCATTGAATTCTCCTACGATTCCAGCTCATCCGGCTGGTCGCACAGAAAGGTCGAGCTCAATGAAATAGCGGAGAGTCCCGGTGGACAGATATATCTTCGCGGCTTCTGCTCGTTGCGCAACGAAGAGCGGTTCTTCAGGATAGCCCGAATCGTGGGGCCCATAGACTGCGAAGGCGCCGAACTCTCCGGAGAGGAACTGTTCCAGGCCCTGACGGAAAAGGAGCTGTAGCTACTTCAGGACCTTGCCCATGCTCAGGCGCGGTTCGACGGTGAAGCCGTTGGCCTCGTAGAAGCGGCGCACGGCCTCGTTGGATTCCAGGATCTGGAGGTTGACCTTGACGCAGCCGCGCCCCTTGAGGGCGGCCAGCGCGTGGTCCAGGAGGCGGGAGCCCAGGCCGCGCCCGCGCCGGTCCGGGGGCACGGCCAGGGAGTATATCCAACCCCGGTGGCCGTCGTATCCGGCCATGATGGTCCCGATGATCTCCCCGCCGTCTTCGGCCACCCAGAAGAGATCGTCCACCGCGATCTTGCGGTCGATGGCGAAGGCGGGATCGTTGTAGGCGGCCGGGTAGCCGAATATCTCGCGCCACAGGGCCATGACCCGCTCGCGGTGACGGGCGTCGTCATAGGTGATGATGGTGTCCGGCATGCGGATGATGTAGCCCGCGCCGGGGCGGGAAGTCCAGCACCCTTAGGCTCCCCCTTGACGCCGATACCCGGCTCACCTAGATAGATTGCATGAAACGCAGCGAAATCAACGCCCTCATCCGCGATGCCAAGGAATTCTTCGCCTCCTTCAAGTTCGCCCTGCCGCCGTGGGCCTTCTGGGCTCCGGAACAGTGGAAGGGCAAGGATGACTCCGAGGTGGTCCGCAACCAGCTCGGCTGGGACCTGACCGACTACGGGGCCGGGGATTTCGAGAAGCGCGGGCTGATCCTGTTCACCATCCGCAACGGCAATCTGGCCACCCTTCATCCCAAGAAGTATGCGGAAAAGATCATGATCGTCCGCGAGAACCAGGTCTGCCCCATGCATTTTCACTGGTCCAAGACCGAGGACATCATCAACCGGGGCGGCGGCAACCTGGTCATCGAGCTGTACGGGTCCACGCCCGGCGAGGAGCTGGCCAAAGAGCCCCTGGCCGTGTCCGTGGACGGGTTCACGCGTATCGTCCAGCCCGGCGGTACGGTGGTGCTCACGCCCGGCGAATCCATCTTCCTCGAACAGGGCATGTACCACCGGTTTTACGGCGAGCCCGGCAAGGGCAAGGTCCTGGTGGGCGAGGTCTCGTCCGTGAACGACGACAACACCGACAACCGGTTCCACGAGCCCCAGGCCCGGTTCCCGGAAATCGACGAGGACGAAGCGCCGCTGCACCTGCTGTGCACGGACTATCCCGACTACGTGTAGATTCCCTCTCTTGAAGACAGGAAAGGCCGTCCGCCCGGACGGCCTTTTTTTTTGCCGCCGTCCCGCGAAGGCGCGTTCCGCGCGCCGCCGGAAGACTGTCACGCGACCGACCCCATTGCGTGACTGTTCCGTTTTTTATTTGCGAAAAGAATGCAGACGGCTATAGTCCGTTTTCTAAACATTGACGGCCGAGCCCAGGCGTTTCGGCACCGCATGCGCGAGGCCATCCGGACAACATCCAGCCCGAGAGAGGTACCCCTTGATGAGAAAGTTCCTGCAATTGCCGCTGTTCGTCGGCCTGCTCCTGTTGTTGCTGTGCTCCTCCGCCCTGGCCCAGCGCACCGTCACCGACCAGCTGGGCCGGACCGTGACTATTCCGGATACGGTCAAGCGGGTGGTGGTCCTCCAGCACCAGACCCTGGACATCATGATCCAGCTCGGAGCCCAGGACAAGGTCGTGGGCCTGATGGACAAATGGGAAAAATATCTGCCCGGCGCGGCCAAGACCATGGCCGACATCCGCTCCCTGCCCACCCCCGGCGGGCTCGACACCGTGAACATGGAGGCCCTGCTGGCCTTGAACCCGGACCTGGTCATCGTCACCCACTACGCGCCCAAGGAGATGATCCAGCAGATCACCGACGCCAAGATCCCGGTGGTGGCCGTGTCCCTGTTCGACGCGGCCAGCGACGAGGCGGCCAAGCTCAACCCCGAGCTGGCGGACGCCCAGGCGGCCTACAACAAGGGGCTCAAGGACGCCGTGCTGCTCATCGGCGAGATCTGCAACAAGCAGGCGCGCGCCGAGCGGCTCATGCAGGTGGTCGAGGCCAACCAGAAGGTGCTCAAGTCGCACCTGGGAACCATCCCCGAGGCCCAGCGGGTCACGTGCTACATGGCCCGCAACAACCTGCACACCTACGGCGCGGGCAAGTATACCAGCGTGATCATGGAGCGCGCGGGCGGCGTCAACGTGGTCGCCAAGGAAGTGACCGGCTTCAAGGAAGTGACCATGGAGGACGTCCTGCGCTGGAACCCGGAGGTCGTCTTCATCCAGTGGCGGCACCGCTCCGCCGCCGACGAGCTGCGCAACGACCCGGCCTGGCAGCAGGTCTCGGCCATCAAGAACGGGCGGCTGTACATCTGCCCCGAATACGTCAAGCCGTGGGGGCACGCCCTGCCCGAGTCCATGGCCTTGGGCGAGCTGTGGATGGCCAAGACCCTCTACCCCGACAAGTTCAAGGACGTCGACCTGGATGCCATGGTCCAGTCCTATTACAAGGAATTCTATGGCATTTCCTTTGAATAAACCGGCTCTCTCGCGGCCGCGCCCGACCCTCGGCAGTCTTGCTCCGTGGGCGGGCGTGGCCGCCGTTTTCTGCATCGGGCTCGCCTGGGGCCGCTACCCCGTGGGGTTGGGCGAGGTCCTGCGCATCCTGGGCCATGCGGCCGGGCTGCCGATCCACCCTGACTGGCCGGGCGTGCTGGACACCGTGATCATGCAGGTACGCCTGCCCCGCGTGCTGGCGGCCATGCTCATCGGCGGCGGGCTGTCCGTGGCTGGCGCGGCCTTCCAGGGGCTGTTCCGCAACCCGCTGGTCTCGCCCTATATCCTGGGCGTGGCCTCGGGCGCGGGTTTCGGCGCGGCGCTCGGCATCCTGCTGTGGAACTCGCCCTGGCTCATCCAGGGCTCGGCCTTTTTCTTCGGCATGCTCGCCGTGACCGCGGCCTGGGGCATGAGCCGCCTGTACCGCTCGTCCGGGCCCATGATCATCATCCTGGCCGGAGTGGTGGTCGGCGCGTTCTTCCAGTCCCTGCTCTCCCTGGTCAAATACGTGGCCGACCCGGACGACAAGCTGCCGGTCATCGTCTACTGGCTGATGGGCTCCCTGTCCTCCATGACCATGGACCGGCTGCTGTCCGTACTGCTGCCCATGGGCGTGTGCGTGCTCGGCCTGCTCCTGGTCCGCTGGCAGCTCAACGTCCTGGCCATGGGCGATGAGGAGGCCCGGACCCTGGGCGTGGAGGCGGGCCGCCTGCGGCTGGGCGTGATCGTGGCCGTGACCGTGGTCACGGCCAGCGCGGTCTCGGTCAGCGGCATCATCGGCTGGGTCGGGCTGGTGGTTCCGCACCTGGCGCGCATGCTGGTGGGGCCGGATTACCGCAGGCTCATCCCGGCCAGCCTGGCCCTCGGGGCCTGCTACCTGGTGCTCATCGACGGGCTGGCCCGCAACCTGACGGCCACGGAGATTCCGCTGGGCATCCTGACCGCGTCCGTGGGCGCGCCGTTTTTCGCCGTGCTGCTCGGCAGGGGGAGAACGGGATGGGCATGACCCTGCGCGCCAAGGGGCTGAGTTTCGCCTACGCGGGCCGCGACACGGTCTGGGCGGACGTCAGCCTGACCGCCCGCCCCGGCCGGGTGCTGTCCATCCTCGGGCCCAACGGTACGGGCAAGTCCACCCTGCTGCGCTGCCTGGCCGGGCTGGTCGCCCCCCGGACCGGACAGGTCTTCGCGGGCGACCGCGACCTGGCCTCCCTGGGCCGGCGCAGGACCGCCCGCGCCATCGCCATGGTCCCGCAGACCCACTCCCCGGTCTTCGCCTACCGCGCCCTGGACGTGGTGGTCATGGGCCGGACCCCGCACCTGGGGGCCTTCGCTTCGCCGTCCGGGGCGGACTACCGCGCGGCCCGCGCCGCTCTGGAGACCATGGGCATCGGCCACCTGGAGGACGTGGCCTACAGCGAGACCAGCGGCGGCGAGCGGCAGCTCATCCTCTTTGCCCGGTCCCTGGCCCAGGGCGCGGACATCCTGCTCCTGGACGAGCCCACCTCGCACCTGGACTTCGGCAACCAGGCCCGGACCCTGTCGCTGATCCGCTCCCTGGCCGACCGGGGGCTGACCGTGATCATGACCACCCATTTTCCAGACCACGCCTTCGAGATCTCGGACCAGACCGCCCTGCTCGCCAGGGGGCGGCTCCAGGCCGTGGGGACCACCGAGGAGGTCCTGTCCCCCGAGGCCCTGTTCGAGCTCTACGGCCTGGGCGTAGACATCCACAGACTGACCAACGGCAAGACCGTGTGCACGGTCCGCCGGGAGGAATCATGACCCTGTCCGTACTTGCGGCCGGAAGCCTGCGCAAGGCCCTGCCCGCCATGGCCGAGGCCGGCGGCCTGCGCCTGGACGTGCGCTTCGGCCCGGCCGGACTGCTGCGCGGACGCATCGAGGACGGCCTGCGACCCGAGCTGTTCCTGTCCGCGAGCATGGCCCACGTCCGGGCCGTGGCCCGGCTCGCCGACTACGGCGAGGCCGTGCCCCTGCTCGAAAACCGCCTCTGCCTGTTCGGACGCGAGGAGATCCTGGCCGACGGCGACGCCCTGCGGGCCATGCTCGACCCGGACAGCCGCCTGGGCACCTCCACCCCCGGCGCGGACCCCGGCGGCGACTACGCGCTTGCGGTCTTCGACCGGGCCGAGGCCATCCGCCCCGGCAGCCGGGCAATGCTCCGCGACCGCGCCCGCGCCCTGGTAGGCGGCGACCTGCCGGGCAAGGCGCACGCAGGCTCGCCCGTGGTCGATCTCTTCCGGGCGGGCAAGGTGGATCTCTTCCTCGGCTACCGGACCACGGCCCTGGACGTGACCGCCAAATGCCCCGGCCTGGCCCTGCTCGACCTGCCCCCGGAACTGGCCGTGCGGCCGCTCTACGGCGCGGTTGCCCGCAACACCGACGAGGCCCGCGCCGCCCTGGACGGACTGCGCTCGGCCGAGGCCATGGAGGCCGCCACAAGCTGCGGATTCCATCCGCCGCGCAAGTCGACCCGATAACACAAGGACCGGGTAAACTGCCCGGCCCGCTTCCACGATTTACAACAAGAAAAGGCCGCCCCGAGGGACGGCCTTGCCTTTCGCGCCGTAACGGCGAATTACTGTTTCAGGACCACGCCGTCGGCCATGCGCACGGCGCGGTCCGCCCGCGCGGCGTATTCCTCGTCATGGGTGACCATGACGATGGCCAGTCCTTCGTGCTTCAGTTCCCCGAGCAGCCCCATGATGGCGTCGCCGGTCTCCTTGTCCAGGTTGCCGGTGGGCTCGTCCGCGAACAGGATGGCGGACTCCTTGACCAGGGCGCGGGCGATGGCCACGCGCTGCTGCTCGCCGCCGGACAGGTGGCCGGGCAGCTTGCCGCCCTTGCCGGACAGCCCCACCCGGTCCAGGCAGGCGTCGGCGCGCCTGCGCACCTCGGCGGTCACCGGGCCCAGGCCCTGCATGTAGGGCAGCAGGACGTTCTCGCGGGCCGTGAGGTACGGGAGCAGGTGGTGGAACTGGAAGATGACCGCGAAGTCCCTGCGCCGCAGCTCGTTGAGGCGCGCGCGGGAGGCGTGGGTGATGTCCTCGCCCCGGTAGAGCAGTTGCCCGGAGTCCGGGGCCAGCAGGGTGGACAGGATGTTCAGGAAGGTGGTCTTGCCCGATCCGGAGCGGCCCACGATGGACACGAACCGGCCGGGTTCGACCAGGAGGTCCGCGCCGTTGAGCACACTGGTCTCGCCGCCCTCGCCGCTGAAGGTCTTGGTGATGTTTTTCGCTTCGAACATGGGCGCTCCTAGAGTGCGATGAGGGCTTCGGACGGTTCCACGGAGGCCGCCTTCCAGGCCGGGATGAACGCGGACAGGACCGACACGGCGACGATGAACAGGCCGGTCAGGGCCATGTGCGCGGGGTTGAAGGACAGGGTGGCGTCCTTGGCCATGTCGAGCAGGGCCAGGACCTTGAGGCTCAGGGCGTAGCCGCCTGCGTAGCCCGCCGCGCCCGCCACCAGGCCGATGAGCACGGCCTCGAAGCAGAAGATGGCGAAGACCCCGCCCCGGCTGAAGCCGAGCGAGCGCATCAGCCCGATCTCCTTGATCCGCTCGTTGACCGAGGCGAGCATGGTCACGCCGACCATGCAGCAGGCGATGAACAGGATGACCAAGGACACGGTCAGGATGAGCCGCTTGACGAAATCCACCGAGTACATGCGCTGCTTGACGATGGACTGGAGGGCCTGGATGTCCGTGCCCGGAAGGGCGGTGCGCAGCTCGCCCACGATCTCCTCGATGGGGCAACCCGCACACAGGGCGGCCACCTCCACGAAGCTGACGTGCCCCGGCTGGCCGAAGTGCGCCTGGGCGAAGTCCATGCCCGCGAACAGGACCGAGTCGTCGTCCGAGCCCGTGGGCTTGAGCACCCCGGCCACGCGCACGGGCGTGCCGTTCAGGATCAGTTCGGAGCCGGGCGCGAGCCCGAGGGACGCCGCCGCCTTGGACCCGGCGAGCACGCCGTCGTCCGTGGTCGGGTAGGCCCCGTCCACGGCCCAGTAGCCCTTGAGGATCTTCTCGCGGTCAAAGCGCACGCCGACCACGCCCACGGCGGTGTCCCCGGCCTTGGCCATGGCCACCAGCTTGGGCGCGACCACGGAGATGCGCTCCCTGAGCCCGATGTGGGCGACCTTGTCGGCCACATCGGCCTCGTTCAGGTCGTGCACGCCGAGCGCCATGTCGCCCAGGGCGAAGCCGCCGTAGCTGACGGTCAGTTTCTCGCTCTTGGGCATGATCAGAATGTTGGCGCCATATGCGGAGAGCTTCTTTTCCAGGGAGCCGCCGACCACGCTGGACACGTAGTTGAGCGAGACTATGGAGGTCACCCCGAGGGTGAAGACCACCAGCAGGAGCAGGGTCTTGACCCATTTCCTGCGGGTGTTCCGCAGGGGAATGGTCAGGATGTTCATGCTAGAAGTACCCCGCACCGGCGGCCAGGTCGCCAGCCTTGATGGTCACATTGCGCGCGTCGTATTCCCGGGCCAGGGGCGAGGGGTTGCAGCCGCCCTTGACCTCGTTGATGCGCGAGGAGTGGAAGCGCTGGCCGCAGTTGTTGCAGACCAGGAAGTCGCCGTCCTGGGTGTAGCCCTTCTTCTCCCCGTAGCAGACGTCGCAGGCGTCGAAGGCCGCCCGGATGATCCCGTCCCTGCTCTTCATGACAAAGAACTTCACGTCCTTGCCGCCCGCGTCGTAGCGGTAGAAATGCGCGTCGCCGTCGGACACCTCGCTCACCGGGATGGAGACCACCCCGTTCTCGGCCGTAACCGAATCGCTCCCCCCGAACCCCCAAAAGGCATGGGCCGATCCCGCCAGGACCAGCACAAACACCGCTGCGACAACCGTGGATTGAATCCCTTTCATGTTTTCCTCCCGAAAATAATTCCAGACTTCTGTGGTATGAAAATACTGCGGGCCTCTCCCGCACACAACGGACAAAGCCCGTTTACATGCAATCCGCGCACCACCCACGAACGCGAATCTTCCCCGCCGGTTACCGATTAATCCCCGGCGAAACACGGTGCACGGCTCTGCGCAATTGCACAACATATGTGCAACATTCCGCACACACCAACCAAAAACACCCGCGCCAGCGGGTGTCCCAACATTCTCAACACCACTCCCCCTGGAGCGATTCGGGTGGCCCCGCCACCCGACAGCGGCTCTCCCGCACATCAACTGTGCAAGCGCCCTCTTCTCAAACCGCCCTTCCGCGCTCGCACACGGTCAGGCTTTCGAGAGTGGGTCAGCTGTGCATTTTTAAGTGAATTGTAGGCGAGTCTTCGAGCCGTACAAGATCTTATGCCTCAGGTACAGACCCGGTGGGCTTTCACCGCAGTGTAGCCTTCTACATGAGGATGAAAGCCCACCGGAAAAAATGTGCAGATGGCCCGCTATCGCAAGCCGCCTCCCGCGTCCCCTACTTTCCGAACGGACATTTGGGGAAGGAGCAGGTCTTGCAATTCATGCAGAACCCGCCCTCGCCCAGACGGGCCAGGTCCTTGCGGCGCAGCTCCTGCCCGGCGAGGATGCGGGGCAGGACCACGTCGAAGGCCGTGGTCTTGTAGAACAGGGCGCAGGCCGGGACGCCGATGATGGCGGCGTTGCCGAGCTTGCCGACCAGGGTCATGGTGCCGGGGAGCATGGGCACGCCGTAGAGGTCGCCGTGCAGCCCGGCGTCCACCAGGCCCGCGCGGGTGACGTCGTCCGGGTCCACGGACATGCCCGCCGTGGTGATGACCACCTCGCAGCCGCCGTCGAGCATGGCCTTGGCCGCCCTGGTGATGGCCTCGCGCTCGTCGGGCACGATGTCGGTCATGTGCACGGTGCAGCCGAGATTGATGACCTTGGACGAGATGATCGGGATGAACTTGTCCTCGATGATCCCCTGGAAGACCTCGGTGCCGGTGACCAGGATGCCCACCTTGGCGGGCTTGAGCGGCAGCACGGACAGGACCGGGCCTTCGCCCAGGGCGGTCAGCGCGCGGCTGAAGCGGTCGCGGGAGATGTACAGGGGGATGGCCCGGGCTCCGGCCACGCCCTTGCCCTCGGGCATGAGCGAGCCGTCGTGGCGGGTGGCCAGCATGACGTCCGGGGAGAGGTTGAACCGGGAGAGCGCGTCCAGGTCGATGGACAGCATGCCCGGGTACTCGGCGAAGAAGTTGATCTTGCCCTCTTCCGGGTTGGGATCGTAGGTGATGCCGGGTCCGGCCATCCGCTTGGCGAACGCCTTGACCGCCGCATTTTCGTGCACCCACTCGTCTCCGGGCACGGCCTCGCCGTCGTAGACGTTGAACTTGCCGATGCGCTGCAGGCGGCAGACGTCGCCGATGTCGAAGACGTCGCCCGCCTTGGTAATGGGGCCCTTGGACTCGCCCGGCTCGATGCCGGTCATGTCGTGGACCGCCTGTTTGCCCACGGCCTGTTCCACGGGCACGACCTTGAGGTCCGGAGCGTCGTCGGCGCACAGCACGCCTTCCATGGACACGTACGGGTCCTCGCCCTGGCAGCCGCGGCAGATGGAGCCGTCCGAGCCGGGGTATGCCTCGCCGCAAACCGGGCAGACGTCGATGGAGGTCATGTGGCCGTGGCCGAGGTACTTCTTGGACACGGTCACGGGCCGGATGGAACAGATGGTGTCCCCGGCCTCCTCGATCTCCCGGAAGAGCTGGTCCGTGTCCTGCTCGGACTTGGGCTTTTCCTTCATGAACCAGGCGCGGATCTCGGGCCACTGGGCCAGCTTCTTCTGGTCGACGGCCACGCGGACCCCTTCGCCGGTGAACTTGTCGTACAGGGACACGGCGTAGCGGCCGAGCAGCTTGACCTTCATCCAGTTGTTGCCCGTGGAGCACAGGGTCAGGAGCTGGACCGCGTCGGGCAGGCATTTGCCGGACTCGACCATGGCCTCGAACAGGGTGCCCTCGGGCAACCGCGCCTTCGCCGCCTCCACCATATACCCGCCTATGAGCAGGCCCGGCGCGGGATAGCCGTGAAATTCCTTGGCCTTTTGTTTGAATTCCTCAAAGGTGTACTGTCCGATGTTCATGAGTGCCTCGCAGTTCGATAGAATACCCGGCGTTGCCGCCGCCGTGTTTTCCCCACATTGCCGCTGAAAAAGGGAAACGCACTATGCCATGCGGGTGACATTGGCGCAACAGGGGCCCACCTTGCACGTTTCCGCACAACATCTGAGCGGACATGGCGGATGTCGGCGCGCCTGGAGTATGGCCCGAGCCCCCCTCGCGAGGCGGGTCCGGAGCGAAAAAAAGGGGCCGCCCCGTTTCCGGGGCGGCCCTGTTTCAGCCTTGATGCCTAGCGAGGTGACGTTACGTGGCCAGGCTGTGTGCCGGTTTTAGGCCTCGGCAGCGGCTTCTTCGCCGGTGCAGGTGCAGCCGTCCTCGGTGGAGCAGCCGCAGGCCAGCTTCTGGGAGTGGCCCACTTCGGCCTTGACGGAGGTGGCGATCTTGAAGAGCACGGTCACCACCAGAGCGCCCACGGAGTAGACCATCAGGGAGACCATGAGTTCCTTCACGGTCGGCCAGTACGGCGTGATGGTCTCGAACGGGGTCGGGTTGAACCCGCCGATGAGCAGGCCGAGGCCCTTGTCGATCCAGGTCGCGATGATCAGGATGGCCAGGGTCCAGGGCAGCAGCTTGAGATTGTTGCGGAAGCGCGGGGTCACCAGCAGGGTGATGGAGATCGCCGCGAACGCGATGAAGGTCCACATCAGGGTCACCAGACCGGTGCTGGCGTGCTCGAACAGGTACAGAATCGGGTGCATGTGGCCCGGCATGTTCGAGTAGAACGAGGTGAAGATCTCCAGGGCAAAGAAGAACATGTTCACGCACATGGCGTAAGCGATGATCTTGACCAGGGTCTTCACGGCGTTCTTGGCCATCTTGAAGCTGGTGAACTTCTCGGTCAGCATCATGACGAGCAGCAGGATCGCCGGACCGGAGCAGAACGCGGAGGCCAGGAAGCGGGCGGCCAGGATGGCGGTCAGCCAGTAGTGGCGGCCGGGCAGGCCCTGGTACAGGAACGCGGTCACGGTGTGGATGGAGAAGGCCCAGATGATGGACACGTAGATGAACGGCTTGAGCCACTGCGGGTGGGGCAGGTGCTGGCGGTCCGCCTGCAGGCAGGTCCAGCCCACGAGCAGGTTGAGGAACAGGTAGCCGTTGAGCACGATCATGTCCCAGAACAGGATGGAGTTCGGAGTGGGATGGAAGATCATGTTCAGCATGCGGGTGGGCTGCCCGATGTCCACGACGATGAACAGCAGGCACATGATGCACGCCGCGATGGCCATGAACTCACCGAAGATGACCATGTGCTTGTTGGTCTTGTAGGAGTGGAAGTAGTTGGGCAGCACGATCATGACGCCGGAGGCGGCCAGACCGACCAGGTAGGTGAACTGGGAGATGTAGAATCCCCAGGACACGTCGCGGCTCATGCCGGTAATCTTCAGGCCGTTCATCCACTGGTCGACCAGGGCCGTGGAGCCGATACCGATGAGAACCAGGAGGAACGCAATCCAGCCGTAGTATCTCTTGGAACCTTTCAGAGCTAATTCAAGCATTCCGATTCCTCCTAAATGATGTAGTAAACACTGGGCTCAGTGCCTGCCGAGGGTTTACGACGAATGGTGAACTTCTCGCGAAGCACCTTGCGGACTTCGGAATCCGGGTCCTTCAGGTCGCCGAAGTGCATGGCGCCCTCGGAGGCCTCCACGCAGGCGGGCAGTTTGCCCACGGCCAGGCGCTCGACGCAGAAGTTGCACTTCTCGACGACGCCGCGCATGCGGGTGGGGAACTCGGGGTTCAGCTTCTCCAGGTCCAGGCCCAGCCGGGGCTCGCCCCAGTTGAACGAGCGGGAGCCGTAGGGACAGCCGGCCATGCAGTAGCGGCAGCCGATGCAGCGGTGGTAGTCCATGGCCACGATGCCGTCCGGACGCTGGAAGGTCGCCTTGGTCGGGCAGACGCGCACGCACGGCGGGTTCTCGCAGTGGTTGCACAGCAGCGGGAAGACGCGCTCGTGGACCTCTTCGGCCAGGTGCGGGTTCTCCTGCTCCGGGAAGGTGTGGGCGTAGGTATCATGCCACAGCCACTTCACTTCCTTCTTGCCCTCGATGTGGGGCACGTTGTGGATGTGGTGGCAGACCCCGGCCAGCTTGTCGATGGCTTCGGCGGTGTGCAGCTTGGTGGTGTCGATGACCATGGCCCAATGCTTGGCATGGACGGCCGTGGCATTGACCTTGACCGGAGCGTGGCCCTCGGAGGCCAGGACCTTTTTGGGGGCCACGGCCAGCCCGGCGGCGGCGATACCGGCAAGCTTGATGAAGGTTCTTCTGCTGTTCTTCATTATTTCAAACCCTCCGGCTGAACATGGCAATCCCAGCAGTAGGGAGAGACACCCGCGTCGTTGTGACACTTGTCGCAGAAGTCGGCCTTGCTGGTGTGGCACTTCATGCAGGTGTTCTGCAGGGAGATGGTGAACTCTTTGCCCTTGTGGTTGATGTAGGTCCTCTTGCCGTCACGCAGGGCCCAGTCGCGCCACTCGTTCAGAAGCTGCATGTGGTTGGTGCGCATGTACTCGGTGGATTCGATGCACTCCTTCTCGTTCTTGGGCAGCTTGAGCTCGGGCTCCTTGTACTGCTTGGTCATGGTGCCGAGCGCAAAGGGAGCGGTCAGCATCGCGAAGAAGATGACCAGCCCGGCGACGATCGCAAATCCGTTGTACATTTTCATTTATGCATCCTCCTTGGTCGGGGGCGTCCAGTCGTCGTCTTCGTCCTCGAAACCGGGGAGGGGTTCCTGGCGCATGTCCATGGTCCGGACCTCGCCCTCTTCGAGGACCAGGGCGTTGGCGACCAGCTCATGGGTGCCGGCGATGGTCACGCCGGGGGCCCAGTAGTTCGCCAGCGGGATCAGGGTCGCCCGGTCGATGGCGCAGATGCAGGCCATCAGGTTCACGCCGTGCTGCTCCTGGACGTACCGGAGCGCGTTGCCCCGGGGCAGGCCGCCGCGCAGGCGGATTTCCATGATCTCGTCGGTGTTCAGGCCGGAACCGCCGGCGCAGCAGAAGGTCTGCTCGCGGATGGTCGCCGGGGGCATTTCGAAGAAGTTGTTGCACACGTGCTTGAGCACGTAGCGCGGTTCATCGAGAAGCCCCATGCCGCGCGCCGGGTTGCAGGAGTCGTGGAACGTGACCCGCAGATGGTCGTTGCGGCTGGGATCCAGCTTCAGCTTGTTGTGCTTGATGAGGTCGGCGGTGAACTCCGTGATGTGGAGCATCTTGGTCGCCGCGGCGTTGTTGAACACCGTGCCGGTGATGGGCGATTTCGGGGTGGTCATGCCGGACCACTGGGTGTCGCCGGTCATGGTGTCCATGTACTGGTGCACCACGCGCCACATGTGGCCGCACTCGCCGCCCAGAATCCATTTACAGCCCAGGCGCTCGGCCTCGGCGTACATCTTGGCGTTGAGCTTCTTCATGACCTCGTTGTTGGTGAACGAGCCGAAGTTGCCGCCCTCGGACGCGTACGTCGACAGGGTGTAGTCCAGGTCGAGGTAGTCGAACAGGAGCAGGTAGCCCATGAAGGTGTAGATGCCGGGGTCGGCGAAGACGTCGCCGGACGGGGTGATGAACAGGATCTCGTGGCCCTTCTCGTTCAGCGGGGCCTTGACCCGGCGGCCGGTGACCTCTTCGATGTCGTCGACCATGAAGTCGACGATGTCCTTGAAGGCGTGCGGCTGGATGCCGAGGTGGTTGCCGGTGATGTTGCAGTTGGAGACCGGCTCCATGATCCAGTTGGTGTTCAAGCCGACCAGGTGCATCAGCTCGCGGGCCATCATGGTCATTTCCGCGGTGTCGATGCCGTAGGGGCAGAACAGGGAACAGCGGCGACACTGGGTGCACTGGTAGAAGTAGATGAACCACTCCTTCAGGACGTTCTCTTCCATGACCCGGGAACCGGTGAACTTGGAGAGGATCTTGCCTGCCACGGTGAACTCGCCGCGGTAGACCGAGCGCATCAGCTCGGCACGGAGCACGGGCATGTTCTTGGGATCGCCGGAGCCGATGAAGTAGTGGCATTTGTCGGCGCAGGCGCCGCAGCGCACGCAGATGTCCATGAACAGCTGCAGGGAGCGGAACTTCTTGAGCCGCTCGCGGAAGCCGTTGACCACGGTCTCCTTCCAGTTGGCGGGCAGCTTCCAGTCCGCGTCGGAGGGCAGCCACTCGCGGGGCTCGCCCCACAGGCCGGGCAGCTTGGTCTCCATGTACGCGATCTTCTCGGGCTTGGCGGGGTAGCACCAGTGGCCCGGGGAGAAGTCCACCGGGGTTTCCATCCAGCCGGTGAGCGGCGGATTGTAATCTATGCTCTTGAAGAGCTCGTCTGCTTTGGGAATGTCGGACATATTCTTATCTCCTCGGATAAAGAAAGTATCAGCGGTCGGTGAACCCTAGGCCTCGTCTTTGGGCACCCCGTTCTCGGGGTTGTCCAGGGGCAGCCCCGCCTCGGCCATGGGCACGCCGAACTGCTTTTCGTAGTCCGCATAGGCATGGGCCTTGATGTTGGGGTCGTTCCAGGGGTTCACGTGGTGCTTTGCGCGCGAGTCGTTCGGCAGGTTGCGGGTCGGGGACAGGAAGACGCCCGGCATGTGCATGAGCTTGCTGAACGGGAAGTAGACCATGAGCGTGCTGACCAGGAAGACGTGGACGAAGAAGGAGACGGTGATGGACTCGGGGACGACGTAGTGGAACGTCACCAGGCCCATGGTCAACTCCTTGATCGCGATGACGTCGACCTTGGCGTAGTAGCGCATGTAGATGCCCGACAGGGCGATGGACAGGATCAGCAGCAGCGGGAAGTAGTCGGAGACGTAGCTGATGTAGTTGATCCGGGGATTGATCAGCCTGCGGCTCAGCAGCAGGAGCACGCCGGCCACCAGGCCGATGTCGCTCAGGTACATGACCGGAGCGCCGATCTGCAGGATGCCGTCCACGAACTCGAGCGCGCCCACCGGGAGGAACGGAATCGGTTCGAGGAAGAGGCGCAGGTGCCGCAGGGCGATGATGAAAAAGGAGTAGTGGAAGGTGATGGCGAAGAGCCACAGCCACTTGCTCGATTTGTAGGCGACGACCGGGTGGTCCTTGCCTTCATGCAGGGACACGGCGGTGTTCCTGAACAGGGAACGGAAGGCGAAGACCTCGAGGACCATGCGGAAAAAGGTCTGGGCGCCGGTCTGGGGACAGTCCAGCTTGTTCTGCTTGAACAGTACGGGATCGAAAGACTGGAACTGGCCGCCGGTTGTGGGGATGCGGAACGGCACGGCGCTCCGGCCCCAGGTGACGACTTTGTATACAAAGCCGGTAATGAAGATGATGAACGCCGTTGTCGGGATGCAGACACCGAAGAAAGTCCTCATGTGTGCCGCATCAACCCCGAACAACGGGATCAACACCAGGAGAAAGACGAACAGAAGTGAGTAAAGAGCATTCATCTACCGTCACCTCGCTTGAAGGTTGGACCGCCGGGGTTACCTGGTCGGCCTGCCACTTTCGGGACTCCTCCGGAGGGGGCCGGTGCAAAGATGTTTGAAGCTATGCATTGAAGACGGACCCCGGCCCTTGCGGCCGGAACCCCCACCCCTCGTCATACTTCGCCCGGCTTCACACCGTGCGCCACACCCGGCGCGTCCCTAATCGGCCGATTTATCGGCCGTAACGTCCGCAACTAATCCGGCTTTCCTGAGCAGACTGCTCTGGGCGCGCTTCACTTCCTCCACGCGGTACCGGAACACCTCTTCGCGACTCTTGCTGTAGATGTCGAAAGACATCATGGCCAGGTTGTCCACCTTGGCCTCGAACCGAAGCAGCTCTTCCAGGGTGCCGTCCTTCTTCATGGGCTGGAAAAACTCGTCGCGAAGGAGCTTTTTCAGCAGGAACACGAAGCTGATGGCCTGGGAGGGGGTGAAATCCTGCACCGCCCGGATGCGGATGAGCTTGTCCAGGCTACCGGCCATGCGCTCCGCATCCCGCCACTCGATCAAGTGATCGAACAGTTCCCCGGTGGCCTCGATGATGGCCGCCCCGACCGGGTTCTGAAATCGATCTTTCTGTCGGGTCCAGATTTTTTGGGTTTCCTTGGGATAGGTCCTGAGAACCAGCTCCGCCCATTTCTGCGACAGCTCGGCCTTTCGCTCGGCCAACAGAGATTCAAAAGTCATTAACAACCCGCAACAATCCGTGAAATGGCCCACTTGCGACCCCGGCCCCCGGGGCGCGGACGGACATTTCACGGACAGGCCTTTGATAAATTGTGAAAATCATCACGTAAAACTCAGAACCATATTCCAAACCCATGGGAAAACGTCAAGGTTTTTTCAAGGAAAAACCGGTCAATGAAAAGGGTTATCAGGGGTTGACGGTCCCCTCGGGAACCCTTGGGAAACGTGGCCCGCATCAGTCCCGCACCACCCTGTTGCGGCCCATGCGCTTGGCCCTGTAGAGGGCCTCGTCCGCCCGGTTCAGGACCTCTTCCACGGTCCTGTCCCCGGCGCGCACCTGGGTCACGCCCATGGACACCGTGAAGGTCACGGTGTCGTCCCCCACCGCCACGGCCAGCCCGGCCAGGGTCGAGCGCAGCCGCTCGGCCACCTCGGCCCCCTCCTCGATGCCGGTCTGGGGCAGGATGGCCGCGAACTCCTCCCCGCCCAGGCGGCCGAAGACGTCCGGGGCGCGCAGCAGCTTCGAGACCGCCCGGGACAGGGCCTTGAGGACCTGGTCCCCGGCCGCGTGGCCGTAGGTGTCGTTGATGGACTTGAAATAGTCGATGTCGAGCATGATCACGGTCAGGGGCAGGTCGTAGCGCTTGGCCCGCTGCACCTCCACCCCGCCCAGGGTGAAGAACTGGTGGCGGTTGCTGGCCCCGGTCAGGGCGTCGGTGGTGGCCAGCAGCTTCATCTCCTGCTCCAGCTCGATGCGCTTGGTCACGTCGTGGATGACCGAGTAGAGGCGCTGAGCCCCCTGGACCATGATCGGCCCGGAGTAGACCTCCACGTCGCGTATCTCGCCGCTGGCCAGCCGGTGCCGGAGGATGAAATAGGTCCGCCCCTCGTCCATGGAGCGGCGCATCTCCGAGAACATCTCGTCCCGGTCCAGGGCGATGATCTGGCTCAGGTTCATGGTCCGCATGACCTCAAGCGGGTAGCCGTAGAAGTCGCCGGCCGCCGGGTTGGCGTCGATGATCCGCTCGGACTTGGGGTCGGTCAGGAGCATGATGGCGTGGTTGTTCTCGAAAAAGGCGCGGTACTGCTTCTCGCTTTCGCGCAGGACCTTCTCGGCCTCGATGCGCCGGGTGATGTCGCGGAAGGTTCCTTCCATGGCCACGGGCTCGTCCTGATTATTGAGGACCTGGTGGGCGTTGGCCTCGATGACGATGGGCGTCCCGTCCTTGCGCCGGGCGGTCATCTGGAGCCCCCGGATGGCCCCCCTGGCCTGGAGGGCCTCGCGGAAGGTCTGCCGCTCGCCCGCCACCTTGTACAGGTTGTCGATGTTCCGCCCCACCAGTTCGGATTCATCGTACTGGAGCAGGCGGCAGGTGGCCGGGTTGACCATGAGCACGGTTCCTTCCAGGTCCGTGACCATGTACCCCTCCTCGATGGTCTCGAAGATGCGCCGGAACTTCTCCTCGCTGCGCTTGAGTTCGGCCTCGGCGTGCTTGCGGTCCGAGATGTCGCGGATGACGTTGACCACGCCCAGCGTGGACCCGTCGTCGCCCTTGATCAGCGAGACCGACTGGTCGGCCGGGAAGATCTCGCCCTTGCGCCGCTTGAGCGGCAGCTCGAACATGGCCTGCTCCCCTGCCTCGAAGGCGGCCGTGGAACGGGCCAGGAAATCGTCGTAGTGCCCGGCGCTGACGTGCAGGTCGGCCACGGGCTTTCCCTGGAGGTCGGCCTGGGCCATCTGGAACATGGTCTCGGCGGCGGGGTTGGCGTCCAGGATGGACATCTGCGGGGTAAGGATGAGCACGGCCTCGCCCAGGGCCACGAAGGTGCTGCGCAGCCACAGCTCCTTTTCGGCCAGGGCCTCCTCGATGGCCCGCTGCTCGGTGATGTCCGTGCCCGACAGGAGCATGCCCACGGGCAGCCCGCCCTCGGTGGTCAGGACCTGGCCCTGCCACTGGACCATGCGCTTGAAGCCCTCGCGGGTGGTCACCTGGAAGGTGCGCTCGTCCTCTTCCTCCACCTGGCCGGACAGGACCAGGTACAGGCAGTCGCGGATCTCGTCCCGGTGGCTCGCGGGGACCATGACGTCCACCCAGTCCCTGTCCAGGAGCTCCTCCTGGGCGTAACCCAGCACGCGGCAGGCCGTCCGGTTGACCATGTCGACCTTGCCCGCGGCGTCCAGGGTGAAGACCATGGACCCGACCACGTCGAGGTAGTGGGCCACCCGGTTGCGCTCCCGGGCCAGCTCCCGTTCGCCCTCCACCCGGGCGGTGATGTCATCGAGGACCACGGCGTACCCGTCGTGGCGGTCGGAAAAATCGGCGGTCAGCGAGACCGCGACGTTGAAGTGGCGCTCGCCGTACCGCTGGGACACGGGCACGTCCAGACGGCAGGCGTCGCCCCCGGCCGCGCTCAATCCCTCGGCCTCCAGCGCGGCCTCCAGCCAGGGGGCCAGCTCGGCCAGCGGCACGGGCGCGTGGTCGCCCCGGCTCCACGCCTCCAGGTCGCGCGCGCCGGTCAGCTCCACGGCGGCCGGGTTCATGACCTCCACCTCGAAATCGGCGTTGAGCAGCAGGACCGGGGTGCGCAGGCTCAGAAACAGGGTGTGCAGCCTCGACGTCTTGGGGTCCGGGGGGCAATCGGCGTCCGCTTCCGGCCGGTCCGCGGGGCCCGGCTCCGCCGCCCCGGCCAGGACCTCCCCGCAGAACGCCGCCCAGAACTCCACGGGATCGTCGCCGTCCCGCATACGGGCGGCATACTCCCGGACGCGTTGCCGGAGTCGATCCTCGGGGATGGTGCGACGGTTCTTCAAGCGTTCTGTCCTCGGTAGGCGGTGCGGTTAGACGGCCATGGCCCGCATGCGCCGACACAGTCGGACGACGTACCGGATGCGGGCGGAAACCATACTTCTTCGCGTCGCCGTTGTCGAGCCGGGCGGCCCAATTTTACCATTTGTCACAAGAGCTGCACCCGGCAGTGCAACCGCCTGCACGATCGCCCGCACGCCCCGGAGGACACGTCCGGACTTCTGGGAGAAAAGAATCGGGAATGGAGGCCGGTTCGCTGGGCGCCCGATAAAAAAGGCCCGCTCGGTGGAGCGGGCCTTGCGAAATCGTATCTAGAACTCGTCGTCGTCCGGCGCCGGGGCGTCGGGCAGGTCCTCGGCCTCCACGGCCGGGACATCGTCCGGGCCTTCGGCGGCGGCTTCGGGCCGGGGCTTGCCCACGGGCGGCTCCATGTAGCGGGCGAAGACCAGGAAGCCGGTGTGGGCGACCATGCGGTCGTCCGGGCGCAGCCGGTCGGCCACGGGCTTCCAGCGGCGGACCAGGATCTCCAGGACCTCGAGATCGGCGAAGGGGCCGTCCTCCAGGCCGCGCAGCAGGTCGGACACCTGGTTGACCGTGGGCAGCAGGAAGCCGCACATGGCGCCGGGGATGACCGCGCTGGGGATGGAGTGGAGGTATTCCCACGGGGTGCGCACATCCAGGAACAGGGCGTCCGCGCCGGAGTGCAGGAAGCCGTCCTCGATGTTCTGGTTGACCTGCTCCACGCGGTGGGACAGGCCCACGCGCTCCAGGTTCTTGCCCGCGAGCTTGAAGAAGTCGGCGCGGCGCTCGTAGGTGATGACCTTGCCGGTGTCGCCCACGAACCAGGCCAGCGCCGTGGTCAGTCCGCCCGAGCCCGTGCCGGACTCGATGACCGTGGAGCCGGGGCCGATGCCCAGCTTCATCATCAGGTAGCCGATCTCCTTCGGGTACATGATCTGGGTCTGGCGCTTCACCCCCTTGATCAGGTCGTGCAGGGTCGGTTTGAGCACCAGGTACGCCTTGCCCAGGTGGGTCTGGACGTACTGGCCGAAGCCGGCCTCGGCGATGTCGTCCATGAGCAGCTTGCCGTCATGGGTGTGCACCTCGCCGCCGGCCTCGAGCTTGCGCAGGTAGCGCTTGCCCTTGTGGCTGATGAGCAGAATGAGTTGTCCCGGTTCAATCATGGTTAACAGGCCTCCTGAAAGAGATGGCCCTGAGTACGGCCCGCAAGGCCGGAAGTCAAGGAAAACGGGTTCACGCCCCGGGCAGGGTCACCCGGAGGGTGGTCCGGTTTTCGTCGTCGGAGACCGACAGCGCGATGTCCCCGCCCATGGCCCCGGCCGCCAGCCGGGCCGAATAGGTCCCCAGGCCGGTCCCGCCCGGCTTGCCCTCGGTGGAATACTTGTCGAAAAAGATCCCGCGCAGCCCCTCGGGCACGGCCCCCGTGTTGGCGATGGTCAGGACCACGGCGCCGTCCGCGTCCAGGGCCACCATGATCTCGCCGCCCTCGGGGGCGGCCTCCACCGCGTTGAGCAGCAGGTTGGCGACCATGGTCTCCAGCAGGAGCTCGTTGGCCGGGATGACCGGACCCCCCAGCCCCTGGTCCGGGCTCCCATCGACCAGGACCGACACGGACAGTCCCTTGCCCGCGATCTTGCCGTCCAGGTTCCCGAAGGTCTCCCGGATCACGCCCATGACGGGTACGGGCTCGGGCTCGTAGACGAAGGTCCCGGCCTCGATCTTGTAGAGGGCCAGGGACAGGCCGATCATCTGCAGGGCCTTTTCCGCCTGGTGTTCGATGAGGTGCAGCATCTCGCCGAGTTCACCGTTCCGGCTGCCCTCCTCCATGAGCAGGAGCCGGCACCCGTTGATCACGCCGATGATCGGGGCCTTGAGATCGTGGGCCACGATGCGGTTGACGTCCTCGCGCAGCTCCTCCAGCCTTTTCTGCTCGGAGATGTCCTGCAGGCTGACCACCAGGCTCGCGCGGCCGTCCACCTCGGTGGCGACCAGGTTTTTGAGCACCGGCAGCCGACTGCCGTCCTTGCGGGTCAGGTAGCTCTCGTCCGAGCAGACGTTGCCCTCCTCGACCCCGCCCCAGGGGCAGGACGGCGTGTCGCCGCACAGGGCCTCGCGGCAGGCCATGCCCAACAGCTCCTCTTGGGCGTAGCCGCTCATCTTCTGTGCCGCGGGGTTGGCCCCGGACAGGGTGTGCGTCGCGAGGTCCACCACGAAGATGCCCACGGGCAGGGATTCGAGGATGTTCTTGAAGCGCCGCTTGGACCGGGCCAGGGCCTTGGCGCGTTCCCTGCGCTCGGTCACGTCCAGGGCGAACGCGTAGAAATAATAGTTCCGCCCGTGGCGGTCGCGGGCCATGGACATGTCCAGGCGGACCCAGCGGATCTCCCCGTCCTTGCGCCGCATGCGCACGGTCAGTCCCTGGACGGCCTCCTCGGTGCGGGCCCGGCTGACGATGCGCTCCACGTCGGCCGGGTCGACCACGTGGGAAAAGGTGCTGCCCGCCAGGGCCTGGGCCTGGGCCATCTCCTCGGGGGAGTCGTAGCCGAGCATGCGGGCGTAGGCCCGGTTGCGCTCCACGAACCGCCCGCCCACGAAGCCGTGGGTGATGCCCACCGGGCTGTTCTCGAACAGGATGCGGCGCCGTTCGTCCGAGATGCGCCCCTCGGCCTCGGCCTTGCAGCGCCGGTCCACCTCGGCCTCGAGCTCGCGGGTCCGGGCCACGAAGTGCTCCTCCAGGTCGCTGCGGGCGCGGTCCAGCGCCTCCTGGACCTCGTCCATGGTGCGGATGGACGGCAGCCAGAACCACAGCCCGACCAGGAGCAGGACCGACCCGGCCAGCTGGCCCACGACCTTGGCCAGGTAGAAGTTCACGTGGACGTCGGCGATCAGGCCCCAGCCCGGGATGTTGAGCCTGTCCGTGATCTCCATGAAGATGCCGAACAGGATGAGCAGGAAGCCCATCTTGATGAGCAGGAGGCCGCGGCGGCCGTAGGACACGGACCGGTCGGCGTGGATGAAGAGCCCCAGCGCCACGGCGAGGACGAGAAATCTCAGGATTTCGAGAGTGACTTCCAGCACGGACGGTTCCTCCAAAAAAGACGGGACTCGACGCCACCCTATATCAGGCCGGACTTCCGTCCCATTATTAATTCCCGATCTCCCGAAACTGCCCGGCGAACTTGACAGAACCTCGCTGGTACTTAATAAGCTGGCAAGAGTTAAGGACTCCTTTCAAGGAACGCGACGCGACATGGCATACAAATACGTCTTCGGCCCGGTCATGAGCGGGCGGCTGGGCCGCTCGCTGGGACTCGACCTGCTCGGCGACCGCATCTGTTCCATGGACTGCGTGTACTGCGAGGTGGGAGCCACCAGGGACCGGACCTGCGAACGCAGGGTGTACGTCCCGGCGGCCGACATCCTCAAGGAGCTTTCCCTGTGGAAGGAAGAAGGGCTGGAGCCGCCGGACATGATCACCCTCGGGGGTCTCGGCGAGCCGTGCCTGAACTCGGAGATGGAAAACGTCATCCTCGGGGCGAAGCGGATTTTTCCCGGTACGCCCGTGGCCGTGCTGACCAACGCCAGCCTGATGACCGACCCCGAGGTGCGCCGCGAGCTGTGCGCCGCCGACGTGGTCCTGCCCAGTCTCGACGCCCTGGTCGAAGAGGAGTTCGCCAGGGTGAACCGGCCCGACGAGGCCGTGCGGCCCGAGGCCGTGGCCGAAGGGCTCCTTGCGTTCAGAAAAGAATTCAAGGGAAAGATATTTTTGGAAATTTTGCTTGCCGAAGGAATTAATGATTCCGACGAGAACCTCGGCAGGCTGAAGGATTTTTGCCAGCGGCTTGCCCCCGACCGGGTGGACGTGGTCACACTGACCCGTCCCGGAACGGTCAAGGGGGTCCGCCCCGTGGACGGGGCGGTTCTAAGCCGTTGGCGCCTGGCGCTCGGAGGCGGGGAGACCCGCACCGGCGAGCGGCGGGGCAAAGACGGCAAGGAGATGAGTCTGGAGCGGATGACCGCTGCCGTGACCGCCTCCCTGAGCCGCAGGCCCCAGACCGCGGATCAGCTGGCCCAGGCCCTGGGAGCGGACCCCGACAAGGTCCGCCAGGCCGTGGAAGCCCTGGAAAAGATGGGCGACGTCACCCGCCGGGATGACCGGGGGAAGACCTTTTACCACGGAACGGGCCATGTCCTCGAAGAATGAAGGGCGCGCCGGGATCAGACACACACATTTCTCGTCACGAGGTTTCCATGACCAAGAACAAACGGCAGAAGATGTTCATCTCCGTGCTGCCGGGAGAACAGGTAGAGGTCGTCATAGCCGAAGAGGGCAAGGTCAACGAATACTACGTTGAGATGGTCCATCAGGCCAAGACCAAGGGCAACATCTACAAGGGCTACATCCACAACATCGACAACGGGCTGCAGGCCGCGTTCATCAACTACGGGGCCGAGCGCAACGGCTTTCTGCAGATCGACGAGGTCCACCCCGAATATTACGTCAACGACGTGCCCACCAAGAAGGGCCAGCGCTTCCCGCTGATGCAGAAGGTGCTCAAGCCCGGCCAGGAAGTCCTGGTCCAGGTGGTCAAGGAGCCCACCGGCAAGAAGGGGGCCTTTTTGACCTCCTATCTCTCCCTGCCCGGCCGCAGCTTCGTCTACACCGTGGGCCGCAACCAGATCGGGGTCTCCCGCAAGATCGAGAACGAGAAGGAGCGCTCCCGGCTCAAGGCCGCCCTGGAGGGATTCGAGACCACCGAGGGCGTGGGCCTGATCGCCCGCACCGCCGCCGTGGGCCAGTCCAAGGCCGCGCTGGAGCGCGACTACAAGTACCTGAACCGGCTGTGGACCGACATCCGCTCCAACGCCCAGAAGGTCAAGGCCCCGGCCATCGTCTACAAGGAGCTCGGCCTGGCCGCCCGGGCCGTGCGCGACTACCTGACCCTGGACATCACCGAGATCTGGGTGGACGACAAGGAGACCTTTGACCAGGTCCACCAGTTCGTGAAGCTGGCCTTCCCGCGCAAGAACAACCTGGTCCGGCTGCACGAGGACAGCGATCTCTCCCTGCTGGAGCGGTTCAACCTGACCAAGCAGGTCCAGGAGATCTACTCCCGCGAGGCGTCCATGCCTTCGGGCGGACGGCTGGTCTTCGACGCCACCGAGGCCCTGACCGCCGTGGACATCAACTCCGGCAAGATCGGCGGCGAGAAGAATTTCCAGAAGATGGCGCTCAAGACCAACGTGGAGGCCGCCCGCGAGATCGCCCGCCAGCTGCGGCTGCGCGACATCGGCGGCCAGGTGGTCATCGACTTCATCGAGATGAAGAACCCCAAGGACTGCCGCGAGGTGGAGAAGGTCATGCGCGCGGAGATGAAGAACGACCGCGCCCGGACCGACGTCTCGCGCATCTCGTCCTTCGGCCTGATGGAACTGGTCCGCCAGCGGCTGGGCTCCTCGGCCATCGCCATCTCCACCGAGCCCTGCCCCTGCTGCAAGGGCACCGGCATCCGCCGCAACATGGAATGGCAGGCCCTCCAGGCCCTCAAGGAAATCCACCGCGACCTGCGCAAGCCCGGCGGCGAGGAGGTCGAGTTCGACTGCGAGGAGGAACTGGCCATCTACCTGCTGAACAACAAACGCGGCATCCTGGCCGATCTGGAACAGCGCTACAACAAGTCCATCCACATCGACATCGAGTACGAATACGACGAGTAGCCGTCCCCGGACACGAAACAAGAAAAGCCCCCGTCCCGATTTATCGGGACGGGGGCTTTGTTTTCAGGGCGCCGCCCTTCTCCCCGATGGGGTCGGGGGCGGTCCATCGGCCGGTCCTGACGTCGTAGTCGCGCCAGCCGAAACGATTGAGCCCAGGTCCCGGTCGTGCAGGGACGGCTACTTGCCGACCTCGTACAATTTGAAATTCGCCATGTAGGCATAACTGCAAATAACTATGTAAACTACGTGGACAAGAAAAAACATTGTCCAGTAGAACAGTTCAAAATGTGGGTACTGGATAAATGTTACTGTATTGTACAACGACCAGAAGAACGTCACTACAGGGACAATCACCAGGACACTTTCATTTAATATTGTCAATACATAAAATAAGCAAAGAATATACAAATAATATATGAAATGTACGTTCATTAAGGTAACTGTTTTTTGCGAAAATATTGCGGCAGACATCAATGCCGCAGATATGAAGAGAAATAATGAATATATAAAATAATATTTCTTATAGTGTAATTCATTACAATAAATACGTGAAGACAATATGAAGAGCAGACTCACCAACGGTGGTATGAGCAACAATGCCATTGAACTATAGTGGCCGTCATAGTCGAACGAGTGGTTTGCCAAAACACACAGCATAACCACCAGTGCAATTTTTACCATTTTAAATACCACGGGAAAATCCTCCCTGGAAGTTGAGGCCCCGAAAAGAGGGCCTCAACCGATCCGTGCTCACTTTCTTGTCTTGTTCCATTCGCCCACGGCCTGAATCGGGGTCACGATCCGATCCGGGAAATCGGCAAACGCCCTGTAGTCGGCAAGCTTTCTTTTCATTGTCCCTTTGATGAGTTCCTGAGCCTTCTTTTGTTTTTCCGTTCCGACCTTGTAAACGTCGGGAACGACCCAGTCCAAGAGACCATTCCAGAAGCCGTCGGCCTTCCCCGAGCCGCTGTCGGCCCCTGTCGCCCCGGCACCCGAATGCGCTGCCGTCGCGTCCAACCCCAGCGGATCAACCCCGTTCACCGGATCGTCCAGACAATACCCGTACCAGTCCGGGTCGCCGCCCTTGTCGCCGATAGGGTCCGGGGCGGTCCATCGGCCGGTTCTGACGTCGTAGTCCCGCCAGCCGAAGCGGACAAAGCCCAAGTCCCGATCGTGCAGGCCGCCCGCGAAGCCGAAGGGCACCCGCAGGTCCGGGTTGGTGTCCTCGATGATCCCGCCGAACGGGTCGTACAGGACCTCCTTTATCACGTTGTCGTCCATATCGGCAACCACGCGCAGGGAGCCGACCTGATCGTAGAACAGCCCGGCCACCTCGCCGTCGTCGCGGCGCATGGCGAAGGGCGTGCGCTCGCCGTCCCGGTAGGCAAACTCATAGGCATGCCGCCCGTCATGGAAGGCGGCCTAGCGCACGAAGTCGAGCCACTGGTAGGCCTCGACGAGCTGGCCGTTCAGGTATTTGGCAATCCGCTGTCCGTCCTCGTCGTGAGCAAAGGTGAAGACCTTGTCCCGGTCCTCCTCCTCGGCCTTGAGCAGCCGATAGTCCGGGCTGTACTCGTACAGGGTGTACACGCCCTTGTCCGACCAGATGGACCGGAACCCGCGCTCATCATGCGAATACTGCCCACCCCCCGCACGCATCAGCCGGTTGTCCGGGGTATACAGGTAGTCGCGGTAGTTGGCCCCAGCGGTAGCGGGCAGATAATCCCGTATCCGGCGGCCCTCGCGATCGTACCAGCACTGGCAGATCAGCCGCCCGTCCAGCTTCGCCTCGGTCAGGCGTCCGCCGTCGTCATAGGCATAGGTCCAGGTGGACTTGCGCCCCCTGACCGTCTCGGTTTTCTCCACAATGCGCCCGTCCTGGCCGCGCCTCAACTCAAGGGTGTAAGGTAAGCTCATCATGCCTCCTCGGGTTTCGTTCCCGAGGATCATCCCCCGGGAATCCAAACCAGCATACCCCCGGTTTTCGCCAACACCCTGTTTTGTCGAAGAATGACGCCCAAAAGCACCCGATAAGCATAAAAAAGCAACTTGACAGGGGGAAGGAATACCTCCGGGCCTCCAGCCGTTGGCGAGTCTTCGAGCCCTACGGATGAGGACAGCAGCGATCGGTCAGAGGGGAAACTTTCGAGAAAGTTTCCCCTCTGGACTCCCCTTCAAAGCTTTTTGTGTGCCTTCGGCAAGGCCCTGCGGACTCGAGAATACCCTTCCCCCTTGGAGCGAATCGGGTGCGCAGCACCCGACAGCGGCTCTTTTACCGCGCTATGGATAGGCTTGGGAGAGTGGGTCAGATGTGCATTTTTCGAGGGTCCGCCTGACCGCAGCGTACCCCAGTACGTGAGGATCAGGCGGGCCCTCGGAAAATGTGCAGATGGCCCGCTATCGCAAGCCGCCCTACTCCATGGAAGGCAGAGTGAAGATGAAGGTGGAGCCTACGCCGACCTCGGACTCGACCCAGATACGGCCGCCGTAGTGCTCGATGATCTCGCGGCAGATGGTCAGGCCCAGGCCGGTGCCCTTGGGCTTGTTGACCATGGTGTCGTCGGTGTGGGTCTGGTGGAACTTCTCGAATATCTGGGACTGGTCCTCGGGGTGGATGCCGGTGCCGGTGTCCACCACCTCCACTCGCAACTGGCCGAAACGCGGGAAGGCGCGCAGGGTGACCGAGCCCTTCTCCGTGAACTTGGAGGCGTTGTTGAGCAGGTTGATGAGCACCTGCTGCATGCGGTCGCGGTCGGCGAGGATATGCGGCAGGCCGGGCTCTATCTCGGTGCGCAGCTCAAGCGAGGTCTGGGCGAACATGCCCGAGACCGAGCTGGCGGCCACCTCGATGACCTCGTTCATGCCCAGGACCTCGTCGCGCCAGCCCATGGAGCCGGACTCGATTTTGTTCAGGTCCAGCACGTCGTTGATCAGCCGGGTCAACCGCTCGCCCTCGTGGCTGATGATGGCCAGGTTCTCGCGGATGCGCTTGCCCTTGCGCGCGAGGCTGCTGTCCGGGTTGACCAGGGGCAGGAAGTTGCGCGTGAACTCCTTGTTCAGCAGCTTGGCGAAGCCGAGGATGGAGGTCAGGGGCGTGCGCAGCTCGTGGGAGACCGAGGAGAGGAAGGCGGACTTCATTTCGTCCAACTCGCGCAGCCGCTGGTTGGCCTCCTCGAGCTCGCGGGCCTTGTTGACCAGGTCCTCGGTGCGCTCGCGAACCAGCTGCTCCAGGTGGCGGTTCAGGTCGGCCAGGTCCTGCTCGGCCTTCTTGCGGTCGGTGATGTCCTCGAGGATGCCGTCCACGAACACGAAGTTGCCGTCCTCGTCGTGAATGGCCCGGGCGTTGAGCGAGCCCCAGATGGTCTTGCCGTCGCGGCGGTAGTACTCGGCCTCGAACCGCTTCACCTCGCCCTGGTCGCGGACCCGGTCGAAGAACCCCTGCATGTGGTCCGGATTGACCATGATCCGGGAGCTCAAGGAGCGGACGTTGGACAGGAATTCGTCCAGGGAGTCGTAGCCGAAGATGCGGGCCATGGCCGGGTTGGCCCGGCGCAGCACGCCGTCCGGGGTGGCCTGGAAGATGCCCTCGATGGCATTCTCGAAGATGGACCGGTACTTCTCCTCCGCTTCCTGGAGGGTCTTGTTCATGGTCTGGAGCTTGTTCTCGCGGCCCTCGATCTCGATGGACATGCTCCGGAACCGCTTCGCGATTTCCAGCAGCTCGGCGTGGTAGACCTCGCCGAAGTCGTAGGAGAAGTCGCCCTTGGCCACGCGGGCGATGCCGGACTGGAGGACCATGAGCGGCTTGTTCAGGAAGACGCGCAGGAGCAGGCCGGTGATGGCCAGGATGACGGAGATGGACACGACGATGATGATGATGGACACGAACATCTGCTCGTCGAGGCGTTTCTTCTCGCGCTCCAGGGTGAAGTCGATCTCGGCCCGGCCGATGGTGCGGCCCTCGAAAATGATGGGCCGGACCTTGCTGAAATCGGCGGGCGTGCCCGAGAACTTCTCGTGGGCGAAGACCACCTCGTTGCGCGAGCCGTAGATGCGGATGCCCTGAACCATGTCGTCGTGGGTGTAGACCGAGCCGATGAGGCGGGCGTTGTCGTAGTCCAGGTTCCAGATGGGCACGGCCAGGATCTCGGCCACCGAGGAGATGGTGTCCTCGCCCTTTTTCTCGGCCGTGTCCCACATCTCCTGGGACTGCTGCCAGTAGATGAAACCGCCGAGCGCCGTGGCGATGATCATGACAATGACCACCAGGCTGAGAGTCAGGTCCCGCGAGATGGACCTGCTGGTCAGGAGAGGCCGGTTTCTCTTGGGTTTGTCTGCTCGCATCTGTTTTCCGGAAAAAGGGGAATGAGGGGACAACTCCCGAATCGCGCATCCTCCTGAGAGGCTGTACACGACTCCCCGCAACCTGTCATCACAGTTATAATGGGTAACGGTCGCGCAGCCGGGCCACGGTGCCGTCCTCGATGAGCCGGTGCAGCGCCTTGCGCAGACGGGCGCGCTCGGCCTGCGGCAGCCGTTTGGAGACGTAGACGCGCATAAAATCCCGTTCGAGGATCAGCGGCTCGCCCAGGAAGCGGCGATGCAGGCCGAGCCGCCTGGCCGCCTCGGTCAGCCCGGTCAATGGGCCGATCACGGCGTCCACCCGCCCGACCATGAGCATCTTGAAGCCGAGTTCGTGGTTCTTGCACGGAAAGGGAATGTATTTCAGTTCACGGGCCCGGTCCCGCTCGTGGCGCGAGCCCCGGAGCACGGCCACGGTCTTGCCGGCCAGGTCCCGAACGCCGCGCAGGGGCGTCTCCACCCTGGCCCAAGCCACCATGGTCATGGCCTTGACCGGGCCGATGTCCTCGGCCAGGTCGGCTATCTCGCCCTCGGGCGGGGTGATCATCATGTCGGCCTTGCCCGAGACCATCTCCTCCACCCCCCTGGCCAGGGGCACGAGCCGGTTGCGCGGTTCGAACCCGGCCTTGATCGCCAGGGTGTTGCCGAGGTCGTAGCAGAACCCACTCGGGCGGCCCTCCTCCATGCGCCCGCACACGCCCAGCTCCATGGTCACGATGCGCAGCCCATCGCCCTGGGCGAAGGCCGGGGCCGGAAGGCACGACAGGAGCGACAGGAAAAGCAGCAACAGGACCGGTCGCAGAGGAGGATGGGGCGAACCATGGGGCATGCGATAATCTAAAACGCATCCCCCGAAAAAGCAACGCGCGCGGCGCGATCCGCGGGAGCCGTTCGGCTTGCCTTCTTCCCGGCCGTCCCGTATCTGTGCCGGATTCGACCATGCGCACGCCCACAACCACATGGCTCACGGCAGCCCTGCTCCTCACCGCCCTGTGCCTGGCGGCCCCGAACCGGGCCTTGGCCCATCCGCACGTTTACGTGGACGTGTCCCTGACCTTCCACCTGGACGACGCCGGGTTGTCGAGCGTGCACCAGAGGTGGCTCTTCGACGAGATATTCACCCGGGCGATCCTGGGCGACCTGGGGCTGGACGCGGCCGCCCTGGCTACGCCCGAGGGCCAGGCGACCATCCGCGACGGGGCGTTTTCGTACCTGTCCAACTACCACTACTTCACCCTGATCCAGACCGGCGGCAAGCGGCTGCCGGTCAAGGTCGAGCACTTCCGTGCAAGCCTGGACGGGAACCGCTTCGTCTACGACTTCGACGTGCCCCTCGCCCTGCCCGTGGACCGGCTGGGCGACTTCCGCATGGCCGTGTTCGACAGGGAATACTACACGGACATGATCTACGCCGAGAACGGCATCCGCTTCGACGTCAAGGGCGGGATCTCGGTCAGCCACGCCGTGCGGCCTGCCAAGGACCAGACCTACTGGCAGTACATCGTGCCCGACGCCGTGCACCTGGCCGTCACTGCCGCGCCCGGCGCGGCCCCGTCCGTGGCGGCCGACCTTGCGGGCACCGCCGACGGCCCCGGACCGCTCGCCCGGCTCATGAGTCTGGTGCGGTCCACCCAGAAGGAGCTGACCAAACGGCTCAACGGGTTCGGCACGCGGCTGAAGGACGACCCGTGGGGCGCTCCCCTGTGGATGTTCCTGGCCCTGTCCTTTGTCTACGGCGTGGTCCACGCCGTGGGGCCGGGGCACGGCAAGGCCGTGGTCTGCTCCTGGTTCCTGAGCCGCCCCGGGTCGCTTTTGCGCGGCGCGCTCATGGGCAACGCCATCACCTTCGTGCACATGGGCTCCGCCGCCCTGGCCGTGGGCGCGGCCTACCTGCTCTTCTCCTCGGGCATGGGCGGGTTCGCGGCCGCCAGCCGGGCCATCCAGCCCGCCGGATACGGGCTGCTCGCCCTGATGGGGCTGTTCCTGCTGGGCAAGAGCCTGCTCGATCTGCGCCGGGGCGGCCTGCTCACTGACCACGCCTGCGCCCACGCCGAGCCCGGGGGCGGCGACGTCCGCTCCATCCTGGCCGTGTCCTTCGTCACCGGGCTCATCCCCTGCCCGGGCGCGGCGGTCATCCTGGCCTTCGCCATCGGCCTGAACATCTTCTGGACCGGGGTGGCGGCCCTGCTGGTCATGGCCCTGGGCATGGGCCTGACCACCACCCTGTTCGCCTGGTTCGCGGTCTGCGCCCGCAAGACCGCCCTGACGCTGTCCGGCCGCAACCGCCGCCTGTTCGGCTACATCCACGCCGGGCTGTCCATCTGCGGCGCGGCCGCCATCGGCCTGTTCGGCGCCGCCCTGTTCATCGGCTCCCTGACCGCCTGATTCCGACCCTCCCGAGGTCCCCCCGACCACCGGCCCGCGCCCGGCAACGGCCGCCTTGGGCCGTACTTCCTGCTCACAAAAAACAATTGACAATATTTTTTACTTTTAGGTAAAAAGAACCCCACAACGCTTTCCAAAAAGAAAATACGGACTGACAAAAATGAAAAATGCATTGGATTCCCAAGACAAGCGGCTGGTGGCCGAGCTGACCCGTGACGGCCAGCTCTCCCCCGGCAAGATCGGCGGGGCCACGGGCGTGACCGCACCCACGGTCCGCTCGCGGCTCAAGAACCTGATGCAGGCGGGCGCGCTCAAGGTGGCCGGGCTGGTCAACCCCACGCGCGTCAAGGGACTGACCGTGGCCCTGGTGGGCATCAGCCTGATGAGCCACGAGCAGCTCGGCGAAAAACTGGACCAGATCGGGGCCCTGCCCCGGGTCAACTGGGCGGCCGTGGTCACCGGGCGCTACGACATCATCGTGGAGATCGTCTGCCAGGAAGGCATGGACGACCTCTACCAGTTCCTGGACCAGGATCTTTCCCAGGTGGGCGGCATCAACGCCTCCGAATCGTTCGTTGTCATGAAATCCCGGCGCAAGTGGCTGCTGTTGCCCGACGCCGTGATTGAAACCTTCACCAAATAACGTTCAGCCGCCGGAGAGGGCGGAGAGCTTTGCAAAGGAGCATCAGATGATTATCGGTATCCCGAAGGAAATCAAAACGTTGGAAAACCGTGTCGCCATGACCCCCGGCGCGGTGGAATCCCTGGTCCGTCAGGGCAACGAAGTGCTGGTCGAGGCCGGCGCGGGACTGGGCAGCGGTCTGACCGACGAAGAATACGTGGCCGCCGGCGCCAAGATGGTTTCCGCGGCACAAGCCTGGGGCGCGGAGATGGTCATCAAGGTCAAGGAGCCGCTGTCCAGCGAGTTCAAGTACCTGCGCAAGGGACTGCTCCTGTTCACCTACCTGCACCTGGCCGCCGCTCCCGAGCTGACCAAGGCCCTGCTCGACTCCGGCACCACCGGCGTGGCCTACGAGACCGTCAAGTCCGCCGACGGCACCCTGCCCCTGCTGACCCCCATGTCCGAGGTCGCCGGCCGCATGGCCACCCAGGTGGGCGCACACTACCTGGAGAAGACCCAGGGCGGCCGCGGCATCCTGCTGGGCGGCGTGCCCGGCGTGTACCCCGCCGAAGTGCTCGTGCTGGGCGGCGGCGTGGTCGGCACCAACGCGGCCCGCATCGCCATGGGCATGGGCGCGCGCGTGACCATCCTCGACCTTTCCCACCAGCGCCTGCAGTACCTGGACGAAGTCTTCCAGGGCCGCATCACCACCATGATGTCCACCGAGCCCAACATCCGCCAGATGGTCCAGCGCGCCGACCTGGTCATCGGCGCGGTCCTGCTGCCCGGCGCCAAGACCCCGAACCTGATCACCCGCGACATGCTGCCCCTGATGAAGGAAGGCTCGGTCATCGTCGACGTGGCCGTGGACCAGGGCGGTTGTATCGAGACCACCAAGGCCACCACCCACGACAACCCGACCTACGTCATCGACGGCGTGGTCCACTACGGCGTGGCCAACATGCCCGGCGCGGTGCCCCGCACCTCCACCTTCGCCCTGGTCAACCAGACCGCTCCGTACGCCCTGCGCCTGGCCGCCAAGGGCCTCGACGCCCTCAAGGACGACGCCGGACTGGCCCTGGGCCTGAACACCTGGGACGGCAAGCTGACCTGTCCGGCCGTGGGCGCCGCCCTGGACATCGAATCCATCACCCCGGATGAGGCGCTCGCCCAGATGTAGCCCCGACGGCATAATGCATACAAAAAGACCCCGGTCGCAGGACCGGGGTCTTTTTCATTTTCCGGGGCCGCGCATCAGCCCAGAGCCGCGCATCAGCCCAGGGGCGCGACCAGCCGCCGCGTGATTCCGACCACAAAGGGGCTGGCCAGGAACCAGGCCAGGCCCACGGCCACGAAGGCCTGGAGCCAGACCCTGGAGCCGAGCACGCCGTATGCGGCGGGCCACAGGCGGTAGGCCACGAGCACCAGGGTGTGCAGCAGGTAGACGTGCAGGGAGTGGCGGCCGATGCGGGTCAGCCAGCTCTCTTCCTCCGGCATGAGCGCAAGCTCGCCCAAGCCCAGGCCGAAGGCCACGGCCAGCTGGATCGCGCGGGCGACCAGCCCCACGACCAGACCGGGCCCGAGGGCCGCGTACGGCCCGTTGCCGTAGAGCATGGGCTGGAAATTGTACCCGGAAAGCCAGACGGCCAGCAGCAGTCCGGCCGCCACCAGCGCCCATCCGGCCCGGCGGCCGAACACGGCCGTGGGCGCGATGCCCCGCTCCCTGAGGCGGTGCCCGGCCAGGAAGAACGGCAGGAGCACCACGGTCCGCGACAGACTCAGGTCCAGGCCGATGAACGGTACGAAGCCGACGGCCAGGGCCAGGACGATGCTCGCGGGCAGGGCGAAGGGGATGCGCCGCACGTACGGCAGGATGGCCCGCCAGGCGAACAGGCTGAGCAGGTACCACAGCCCGTAGAGTCCCTGGAGAAAGGGGTACGGCGGCTCGCCCAAGAGCCGCAGGATGAGCGTATGCAGGGCGAAGAAGACCACGTACGGGGCCAGGAGCAGCCGCGCGTTGCGGACCAGCGCCACCCGCCCCGGCTCCACCCGCGACAGCCAGCCAGAGATCAGGGCGAACATAGGCATGTGAAAGAAATAGACATAGATATAAAAGGCGTCCGTCCCCCGATCGCCGCTCGGCACGGGCCAGACCAGATGCCCCAGGACCACCAGGATGACGAGCAGCCCCTTGGCGTTGTCGGTGCGGATGTCGCGGCCGGTCATGGCTTCCTTCTAACAGACTCGGCGCGGGCGGGGAAGCGGAGCCATGCCCTGCGCGGCGGTCGAGACGGCCGCGCTTGCATTCGGACCGCCCGGCGGGTAGGAATACGGACGGCTTTCACGCCGGTCATCCAACATCGATACTTTTATTACCACGTGGCACCATGTCCCCCTTTGAGCTCCTGCTGATCAAGCTCACCGTAACCCCGGTGATGATGCTCGCCGTATCGTTGGCGGCCAGGAAATGGGGCGGGTTTGTCGGAGGGATCATCTCCGGCCTCCCCCTGACTTCGGCCCCGATCATGTTTTTCCTGGCCATCGAGCAGGGGGCTCCCTTTGCCGAGCGGGCCGCCTCGTCCGCGCTTTCCGGGCTGACGGCCGTATTGCTGACCTACTGCTTCTACCTCCACGTCACCAGAACCGTCTCCGTGCTCATGAGCTGCCTGGCCTCGCTGGCCTTTTTCGCCGTTTGCTCCCTGCTGACGTTCCAGGCCCCCTTTGCAAACTGGGCCATCCCGGCGGACCTGCTGTTGATCGGGGCGATCATCCGCAGCACAGGAGCCACCGGCGACAAACCGGCCCCGTCCCCCAAGACCCCTTCGTGGAGCATTCCCCTTCGAATGGTCGCGTCCACCGCATTGCTGCTCATGGTCACCGCCCTGGCGCATCTGATCGGCCCGCACTGGAGCGGCCTGCTCTCCCCCATCCCCGTGGTCGCCTGGCCGTTGACCGTTTTCCTGCACAAACTGAACGGCAGGACGGAAATGGTCGCGGCCGTGCGCGGCAACGCCATCAGCGCCCTCGGGATCATCCTGTTCTACGTGGTGGTCGGCAACTTCATGGTCCGGCTGGGGGTATTCGCCGCCTTCTCCCTCGCCCTGCTCGCCGCCGTGACCGCCACCCTCGCCCTGATCATGGCGCTCAAGGCCGCCCGCCTGCGGACGTCCGCGTCGCACTGACGCCCGGCGGCGCGGCGGGCACGGGAGAGACCGGGAACGCAACGGCACGGCCGATCGCGTCCGGCTAAAGCGGCGTACGGAACGCCCCGCCCTGTTCTCGCAGAACCGAAACTACTGGACCAGCAGCTTCTGGCCGGGGTGGATCGTGGCCCGCCTGCCGAGATTGTTCAGCTTGCACAGCTGGAACAGGCTCATGTCGTGCTCCCGGGCGATCTCGGTCAGGGAATCCCCGCGCTTGACCACATAGGTCTCGGGCCTGAGGGTCTCGCGGTACTTGGCCATGAGCGGGTGGTAGCGCTCGGCGAAGTCCTCGGCCGCGCCCTCGGGCAGGAACAGGACGTGCTGGCCGGGCGGGATGATCTCGCCCAGCAGCTGCGGGTTGAGGTCGCGGATGTCCTTGTAGTAGGTGCCTGCCGCCTTGGCCACCAGGGTCAGTGGCGTGGGATACTTGGCCCGCAGCTTGACCCGGTCGAACTTGCGCGGCTTGTAATAGTCCTCGGGGTGCAGATCGAAGCCATAGCGCGCAGGGTCGGTCAGGATGAGCTTGGCCGCGATGGCCCGGAGCACGTAGCGCTGGGTCTCCTCGGGCAGGTGCAGGTGGTAGTAGTCCTTGACCTCCTGCATGTCGATCTGCCTCTCCAGCCCCTGCTCGCCCATGTTGTAGGCCGCGCAGGCCAGGGTCCAGGCGCCGAACCGCTCGTGCAGGTCATTCAAATAGGACGCGGCCGCGCCCGTGGCGAAATAGAAATTGCGCCGCTCGTCCACGAAGCGGTCCACGGTCAGGTCGTAGTTGCAGGCCGTGGAGGCGATGAACTGCCAGATCCCCCACGCCCCCTGGCTGGACCCGGCCCTGGGCTTGAGCGCGGACTCGATGACCGCGATGTACTTGAGATCGTCGGGCATGCCGCGTCCGCGCAGCACGGTCTGGATGTGCGGGAAGTAACGGCCCGTGCGCTTGAGCCAGAGGATGACCTGGGCGCGGTCCCAGAGCATGAGCAGGAGTTCCTTTTCCAGCCGCTCGCGCACCTCGGGCAGGTGCAGGGGCACGAACTCGCCGCAGAAATAGAGCGGCCCCTTGATGCGGATGGCGGATTCGAGCGACGGGAAGGCGGCTGCCCGCATGGGCGCGAGCATCTCGAGGTCCCCGGCCCGGGCCGGGGGGGACAGGGTCGCGAGCAGCGCGAAGCAGAAGAGGATCAGTCCCGCCGCAAGCGGGAGAGCGGGGTGCCGCCTGGGCATGTATGCTCCCGTCGGGGCCGGGCAGGGGAAGCCCCCTGCCCGAGGCCGATTACAGTTTCGATTTCAGCACGATATCCGTGATGGGGCCGCGCGAACGGTCGCCCTTGAGGACCATGTGCGCATAGTTCTTGTACCCCTTGAGCTTGCGGACTGTCCAGTTCAGTCCGTTGTTGGACTCGTTGAGGTACGGGTTGTCCACCTGCCGGGTGTCGCCCAGGCAGATGCACTTGACGCCCTCGCCCATGCGGGTCAGCAGGGCGCGGGTCTCGCCGCGCGACAGGTTCTGCATCTCGTCCACGATGACCACCGCGTTCTCGATGTTCATGCCGCGCAGGAAGGCCACGGGCTGAACCTCGAACTTCTTGGGGTTGAACTTGAACGAGTCGCCCGTCGGGTCCATGAATATGCGGTTGGCGGGCCGGATGTCGTGGAGCTTGATGAGCAGGTCCTGGACGTACTTGATGTACGGCAGCATCTTCTCCTCGATGTCGCCGGGCAGGTAGCCCATCTTGGCCCCGATCTCGACCACCGGCTTGACCAGATATATCTTGCGGTAGGGGTTGTCCTTGCGTTCCAGCATCAGATACAGGGCGGCGGCGAGCGACAGGAAGGTCTTGCCGTAGCCCGCCTCGGACTGGATGGAGACCAGGTCGATGCCGTCGCACAGCATCAGCTCGAGCGCCAGGTTCTGGTACACGCTGCGCGGCTTCACCCCCCATATCTCGTGGGTGTAGCTGACCTCCTTGGGCCCTTCGGGGCCGTAGAAGATCGGGGTGCCGTTCTCCCAGCGGAAACAGTTGCGCACGGGTTCCTCGCCCTCCTCCACGAACCCGGTGTAGCGCTGGGACTCGGACCGGAACGGGTCGGAGTCGCGGTATTCCTCGCTCGGGATGCCGTAGCACTTGGCCTTGATCTGGAGGATGCGGTCGTTGGTGATCAGCGTCGCCTCTTCCGGCCCCACGTGGAGGATCTCCTTGAGGATGCGGTCGTCCATCACGGGGTCCGTGAGGGTCTCTGCAAAGTCCGGGGGGAAGATGTTGACGGCTTCGTCTTCGAGGATGGCCCGCACCGCCTGGGAGACGATGTGGCCGATGCGCGGGTCTTTCTTCAGTCCGTCCAGTTCGCCCAGGACGGTGTAGGGAATGTAGATCTGGTTTTCCACCCCGTTGCGTAGGGCGATGATGCATTTGGGGTTTTCAATAAGGACGTTGGTGTCGAGGACAAAATGCTTCTGGGCCATAATCCCCCGTCCGAGGTTGATGTTGATTCCAGGGTTTTTCACGACCAGGCACCCGTGCCGGGAATCAGCGAATCAATTTCATTGCAAGCCTCCGCTTAGGTTCAACCGTTATACAAACCATGACCAGTTTTCACGAGAAAGTCTAGACGCAAGATGCCCGACAAGGCGGGGTTCCGTCATGGCGAACCGGTGACGATCCGAGGCGGACGGACGGCCTGCGTCGCGGCCCTCGGCTCCCGGGTGGGCGTGTACCGAAAACCGCCTGAAACCCTTGGGGAATGGGCTGTGCCCCACTTCGGCAAGGTGAAATCCGTCGCGTTTATCCGCCTGGAATCAATAGATAACATTAATACGTAAAATGTGCTCTATTACCCTAAGAATTCACGCCCCGCGTCCGATAAGAGAAGCAACCAAGCCCTCCCGGCCCTGTCCGGGAGGCGGGAAACGCATCCGCCTGGTTGCGGGAGGACGCGGTCGCAAGGATGCGGTCGGGGCTGTCGCAGCGGATGAGGGGAGACCTTGGGGAAGGGCGCCTGACGCCCTTCCCGCAGACTTCAATAACCCAGGGAGGGGTTAATGAAGGGTTACGACGACCGCCGCGGACCGTCCGCGGCCCATATGGAGACCGAGCGCGTGCTCGACGCCTTCGACGAAGTGGACACCGGCCGCCACCGGGACACCGCCGAGGAGCGTGCGGTCAAGATCGCCAGGCTTAAGGCCGCGGTGAACTCCGGCCGCTACGAGCCCGACGTCATGGACATCGCCAGGCTGCTGACCTCGGCCATGGACCCGACGCTGTAGGCGAAAACGCATCGGCACGCGGGGCCGGGGCGGGATTTGTCCCGCCCCGGCCCCGCCGTTTTTTCAAGGGGCACCCTCCCCTTTGCCCCCCGAAACGCCTTTCATTTTTTGCCGAGACTCCGGAGAGTTGACCGGTCCGGGATAATCTGATGAGTTGTCCAGGCTCACCAAGAACCGCACAACGCCCCGGAGGAACGCCCATGGGCTCCGCACCCCGTATGGATTGGAACAAGCTGCTCGACGCCACGCGCACGGACTGGAACAGCAGGCAAAAGGACTTGCGCAGCCCCTTCCAGCGGGACGTGGACCGCATCATCTTCAGCGACGCCTTTCGCCGCCTGTCGCGCAAGACCCAGGTCCACCCCCTGAACGAGAACGACCACATCCACTCCCGGCTGACGCACAGCCTGGAAGTGGCCACCGTGGGCAAGAGCCTCGGCGAGTTGGTCGGCGGCTTCCTGCAGGAGAACGGCGAGCTGCCCGAGGGCATCACCCCGGTCCACATCGGCGAGATCGTCCAGGCCGCCTGCCTGGCCCACGACATCGGCAACCCGCCCTTCGGCCACAGCGGCGAGGCGGCCATCAAGGAATGGTTCAAATCCCGCTCCAATCTCGCCGCGTTCCTCAGCCCGGAACTGCTGACCGACTTCACCAAGTTCGACGGCAACGCCATGGCGGTGCGGACCATGCTCAGCACCGGGTTCTACAAGGAGGGCATGAACCCCACCTACGCCGTGGTCGGCGCCCTGCTCAAGTACCCCTGGCCGTCCACCTTCGACGCGGGCAAGGACAAGTTCAGCATCTTCCGGACCGAGGCGGACGCCGTCCGGAGCGTGGCCAGTGCCCTGGGCCTGATCGACAAGGGCGGCCGTTACGCCCGCCACCCGCTGGCCTTCCTCATGGAGGCGGCGGACGACATCTGCTACCGGATCATCGACATGGAGGACGCCACCGAACTCGGCATCCTGTCCGGGGAATTCATGTACGAACAGTTTGCCCGCCCGCTCGGCCTGGACGCCACGCCCGAGCGGACGGAGCGATACCGGAAACGTCACTTCCGGCAGCGCAACAGCATCATCCGGGCAACCCTCATCGGCCTCGCCACCGAGGACGCGGTCGGCATCTTCAAGGCCCACTACGACGCGGTCATGGACGGCTCCCTGGACCACTCGGCCAGCCTGATGGACATGTCGGACGGCATCTGCCGGACCATCCACGACGCGTACAAGGGGATCGAGGACCGGCTGTTCCTCTCCCGCCGCAAGGCCGTCCTGGAGCTGGGCGCTCAGAACGCCCTCGACCTGCTCCTGGACCGGACCATGGTCGACGTTGACGAATCGAAGCGGCCGCCCCGGGTGTCCGTCAACCCCAAGGTCAGGGCCCTGCTCGGCGCGGAGCTCTTCGAGGACATCCCGGAGGATGAGCTCCACGACTACCGGCTGGTCATGGCCATCGTGGACTACATCTCCGGCATGACCGACCACTACGCCACGGACCTGTGCCGTAAGTTCCTGGGACTGGGATACTGAGCGCCGGACGAGGAAACGGCCGGCCCGGAACGATTCCGGAACCGGCCGCTTCGCGTGAGGAGGTGCAATGCCCACCCCTTCCCTCGGCCCGACATGGACGGGACATTCGCACTTGTCCACTCCATAGCACGCCAGCGTTTTTTCTGCCGTTATAATCTGCGGCCAGGCGGTTGCTCCGGGCGCGACGGCATAAAAAAACGGATTCGGGAAATCCCGAATCCGTTTTTTTTCGATATGTTGCGCCGGAGCTACTTTTCGGAAGCCACGTACCAGCCGCTCGACTTGGTCAGCAGGTCCTGGACCCGGCCCACCAGGGCGTGGGGGTCGGTCAGGTAGCCTTCGAGCAGCAGGGCGGACTCGTAGAGCTGGTTGGCGGCCTGGTCGATGAACGGGTCGTTCTCGTCCTTCTCCAGGATGGCCAGCATGTTGCGGATGAGGGTATGGTCCGGGTTGATCTCCAGGATCTTCTTGGGGATGGAGGTGTCCTTGCTCATGACGCGCATGATCTTGTCCATGGACGAGGTCACGTTGCCGTCCGGGTTGGCCAGGCAGACCGGGGACTCGGACAGCCGGGTGGAGGCCTTGACCTCGGTCACGGCGTCGCCGAGCGCGTCCTTCATGCGCTTGAGCAGCTTGTCCAGCTCGCCCTTCTGCGTCTCGTTCAGCGGTTCGGGCTTGTCCTCCTTCTCCATGGACTCGAACTTGTCGAGCTTGGCCATGTCCGCGTGCTCGGCCGAGACCAGGGTGAAGCCGTCATGCTCGCGCAGGGCGTCCATGACGAACTCGTCGATGGGCTCATACAGGTACAGGACCTCGACGTGCTTGCGCCGGAAGACCTCCAGGTGCGGGGACAGAGAGAGCGCCTCGCGGCTCGGGCCGTAGGCATAATAGATCTCCTTCTGGTCCTCCTTGGCGCGGGCGATATAGTCGGCGAAGGAGGTCAGCCCCTTGTCGTCGTCGAGCGCCGAGGAATTGAAGCGGACCAGCCCGGCGAACTTGTCCTTGTTCAGGAAGTCCATGTAGCCCGCCTTGAGCAGCTCGCCGTGGGCGCGCCAGAACTCGTTGTAGCGGTCCGCGTCGTCCTTGGCCATCTTGCCCAGATGGTCGAGCACCTGCTTGACCAGGGTGGAGCTGATCTTGCGCATGAGCAGGTTGTCCTGCAGGGTCTCGCGCGAGATGTTCAGGGGCAGGTCCTCGGTATCCACGACGCCCTTGATGAAGCCCAGGTACTCGGGAAGCAGGTCCTTGTTCTGCTTCTCGATGAGCACGCGGCGGACGTACAGGTCCAGTCCGCGGTTGTCGCGGCCCAGGCCGAACGGGTCGTCGCCGTGCCTGGGGATGAACATGAGCGCGTTGAACTGCACGGGCGCGTCCACCGAGGTGTGCAGGGTGTCGAAGGGATCGTCCGGGTCGAAGGTCAGGAACTTGTAGAACTCGGCGTACTGCTCCGGCTTGATCTGGAACTTGGGCTCGCGCCACAGGGCCTGGATGGTGTTGACCCGCTCGCCGCCCACGTAGATGGGGAAATTGATGAAGTTGGAGTGGGTCTTGACCACATGCTTGAGGTGCGCCTCGTTGGTGAACTGCGAGGCCAGGTCCTCCTTCAGGCTGACCGTGATCTCGGTGCCGTGGGGACGGTCCTCGTCCAGGTCCTGGAGCTTGTAGTCGGTGCGGCCGTCCGAGGTCCAGGCGATGGGCTTGGCGTCGGCGTCCATGGATTTGGTGGTCACGGTGACCTCGTCGGCGACCATGTACACGGAATAGAAGCCCACGCCGAACCGGCCGATGAGCGAATCCAGCGACTCCTTGCCCTCTTCGGCCAGCTTGGCCAGCTCGGCCGTGCCCGAGTGGGCGATGGTGCCGATGTTGCGCATCAACTCGTCGCGGGTCATGCCTACGCCGGTGTCGGTGATGGTCAGGGTCTTGGCGTCGGCATCAACGGTGATGCGGATTTCCGGGGCCAGTTCGTCGGTCTCGCCCCCGGCCTGGGTCTTGAAGCGGGCCTTCTCCAGGGCGTCGGACGCGTTGGAAATCAGCTCGCGAAGAAAGATGTCCTTGTTGGTGTACAGCGAGTGCACAAGGATATCGAGGAGTTGGCTGACCTCAGCCTTGAATTTGTGGGTGGTTTTCTTGCCCATGAAAAGATACCTCCGTACGGGATGAGATGCGCGCCCGCCGGATGCGCGGCTATCGCGCACCCGGCGGGACTTTTTCATAGAGAGAGTATGTTCGGGAATGGCGTCCCGGGAACAGGAACTAAGTAGATACGGATTTTATCTTGTCAAGCAGGTATTTTTCCATTTCGCGCCGATCCTTGCGCAACCGGACCATCTCCGACTCCATGATCGCGAGCTTTTCCCGGAGCTCCCGGTTCTCGGCCTTGAGCGCCGCGGTCTCCTGCATGGCTGCGGAGATGCGCAGGGCGGTCTCCTCCAGCCCCTCGCGGATGTCGGCCACGTCGGGCATGCCCCCGCTCTCGGCGGCCAGCACCGAGCGGATGCCCTCGCCCACGGACTTGGCGATCTCCATGCCGATGGCCGCGGCCATGGTCATGACCTGGTCCATGGACCCGGCGGCCTGAAGATTCGGCTGCCCGCCTCCCGATGTCGCGGGCACGGCGTCGGCCTGGAGCGGATAGTCCTGGGAGAGCCGGTCCATGACGTCGCGGGCCGTATGGCCCTCCTTGAGCAGCCGGGAAATGGTCGAAAAGATCTCCACCGCCTCGGGCTTGAATCGCTTCTGGCGGCCGCGCCCCACGCTCGGCAGATGCTGGGCGAACCGGTTCTTCCAGTAATGCACCGTGGATTCCGGCAGGTCGAGCTCGCGGGCGATCTCGGCCACGGAAAGGACTTTCTTGCCGCTCATGTCACACTCCCTTGGCTTGCTTGCGGTCCTTGTTGTTTTTCATTGGAGTACCGGAAATACCGCTTTTAAACAAGAAAAAACAGACTCCATCATACTCATTTCACATAGTTTTTCTAAACAACAACAAACCGCAAGCCGTTGCGGTTGAAATTCTTGATTTTTTCTAGACTTTTCGTAGACAACACGACCCCCCGGCGCGGGTTTGCACTCGGGCGCGGAACGCCTTATGGTCGCCGGGTCTCTGCAACGAGCCCCAAAGGACACCACCATGAAATCGCCGCTCGCCTCCAAGACCCTCTACACCGCCGTCCGGGTGGTCCTCGGCCTGCTCTTCGTCTACGCCGGAACGCTCAAGCTCATGCACCCCGAGGGGTTCGCCGTGACCATCAACATCTACGGCCTGGTCTCCTGGAAGATGGCGGGCTTTTTGTCCTACGCCATCCCCTGCGTGGAAATCCTGTCCGGGCTCTGCCTCGCCCTGGACGTGCGCGGCGCGTTGCTGATCATTGTCGCACAGTTGTTGGGGTTCATGGTTGTCCTGCTCTACGCCCTGTACCTCGGCCTGGACGCCGACTGCGGCTGCTTCGGCACCCCCAAGAACACCGACAACGCCCCCACCGGCCCCCTGGCCGCCTTTATCCGCGACGCCGTCATGCTCGCGGGCTGCGCGCTGCTCTACCTCCAACGCCGCACAGCTTGTTTCAGGCCGTGGTCGTTGGGACGGTTGTTCGGGGAAAAGAAGTAAGGATACCGCCTTCGGCGGATTGGTCGGGTGATTTCGCCTCCGGCGGGCAAGGGTTCGCACCCTTGCATCCCTCTTTTGCGCCTGCGGCGCGGATGGGCCCGGATGGCAGGGGCAGCTGTGCGCAAAGTTTGGGCGAGCGCGAACACTTCGGGACGGCACCCACGCCGCCAGGGAGGACGAGGTCCAAAACAACCCGAGAAGACGGCGTGTTGGAACAATCAAACTCCCCGCGCACCCCACTCGCGAAGCGACCCAAAAAGTTTAGGAAGGAAGAGGGGATGGGGGTCCGGGGGAAGGGGAGAGGGGGGTACAGCCCGGGTACATAGGTAACACATTAGCCCGGGAACATGGGTAACACTTTGGGCATGAGAGCCTGGAGGTGCCCATGCCCTGGAATGAGGTCAAACCTATGGATCAGCGATGGTTGTTC
>NZ_JBGLYH010000099.1:0-8972 GCF_041414475.1 Pseudodesulfovibrio karagichevae | reverse complement strand
GGGCTGGGGTGCCAGCAACGAAATGCTCAATCAGACGACCGGATATATGAGCCGACAAACGCGATCTTTTTAGCCTCATAGTCCCCCCTAATACGACGAGAGATCTATGTCAGCCCCAAACTTTTTGGGCCGCTTCGCGGAGGGAGCTTGTTTGTGGGAGCACCTTCTCTTTCCTTGTTCGAAAACGCCGCAAAACCACTTCCCCGAGCTTCGCCTACGCCCACCTGCGGCGTTGGCAACCGTCCCGAAGGGTTCGCACCGGGCGGTCCTCCGAGGCCCGTGGACGTCCGGCGCGAACCCTTCGGGACATCCCCTGCCCGCGCCCGACCCATCTTTCCGCGCAACGATCCTCCTTCACGCCCTTTTCCTTCGCCGCAGGCGACACAAAAAGTTTGGGAGGGTCCAGGGAACCCTTTTCAAAGGGTTCCCTGGCGGGGCCTGGGGCAGAGCTCCAGCGGGGTCCGGGGCGGCGCCCCGGCCGCCGGAGGCATCGTTCACGATGAGTAATTTACCATAATAATGGACTTGCCAACTTGGTTTGACGATATATGTAGGGTAACACCGTCTGTTTGCACACAAATCAGAGGATACCCATTTGAGTCAAAAAAAGAAGAAAACCCCCATCCGTCCTTCGCGCATCAAACGGCCGGAGTCGGATGCCGAGATCGATAAGTCCCCGGAAGTGAAGGACGACAGCCACGAGGGCGAGGATCTGCCCGAGATCATCGAGGCCCTGACCGGCGGTCCCGGCACGACGCTGTTCGGCGACGACGACATGACCGGGCACAATCCGGCGGACATCCCGCAGGTGCTGCCCGTGCTGGCCGTGCGCGACATCGTGGTCTTCAACTACATGATCCTGCCGCTCTTCGTGGGCCGCGACAAATCGGTCCAGGCCGTGGACGCGGCCCTGGCGGGCGACCGCTACATCCTCATCCTGACCCAGAAGGACGAGGGCGTGGAGGACCCGTCTCCGGACGACCTGTACATGACCGGCACGGTGGGCATGATCATGCGCATGCTGAAGATGCCCGACGGCCGCCTCAAGGTCCTGGTCCAGGGGCTGGCCCGCGCCAAGGTGAAGCGGTTCACGGCCAACGACCCGTACCACATCGCCGAGCTGACCCCGATCATCGAGCCCGAGGCCGGGCCGCTCTCTCCCGAGCAGGAGGCGCTGGTGCGCTCCTCGCGCGAGCAGTCCGAGCGCATCCTGACCCTGCGCGGCATTTCCAGCGCGGACATCATGTCCGTGCTGAACAGCGTGTCCGATCCGGGCAGGCTGGCCGACCTGATCGCCTCCAACCTTCGCATGAAGGTGGACGCGGCCCAGAGGATTCTGGAGTGCATTGAGCCCTTCCGGCGGCTGGAGCTGGTCAACGAGCAGTTGCTCAAGGAGGTCGAGGTGGCCTCCATGCAGAACAAGATCCAGACCATGGCCAAGGAAGGCATGGACAAGGCCCAGCGCGACTTCTACCTGCGCGAGCAGATCAAGGCCATCAAGCGCGAGCTCGGCGACGAGGGCGACGAGTCCGAGGAGATGGAGGAGCTGCGCAAGGGGCTGACCGCGTCCGGCATGCCCAAGGAGGTCATGAAGGAGGCGTTCAAGCAGTTGCGGCGGCTGGAGTCCATGCACGCCGAGTCGAGCGAGGCCACGGTCATCCGCACCTACCTCGACTGGATGATCGACCTGCCGTGGAAAAAGCTCTCCCGCGACCGGCTGGACATCAAGAAGGCCGAGGAAATTCTCAACGCCGACCACTACGACCTGGAAAAGGTCAAGGAGCGCATCCTCGAGTATTTGAGCGTGCGCAAGCTCAACCCCAAGATGAAGGGCCCGATTCTCTGTTTCGTGGGGCCTCCGGGCGTGGGCAAGACCTCGCTCGGGCGATCCATCGCCCGTTCGCTGGGACGCAAGTTCCACCGCATGTCGCTGGGCGGCATGCGCGACGAGGCCGAGATCCGCGGCCACCGGCGGACCTACATCGGGGCCATGCCGGGCCGGATCATCCAGGCCATCAAACAGTGCGGCACGCGCAACCCGGTGATCATGCTCGACGAGATCGACAAGCTCGGTTCGGATTTTAGGGGCGACCCGTCCTCGGCCCTGCTCGAGGTGCTCGACCCGGAACAGAACTTCTCGTTCACGGACCACTACCTGAACGTGCCGTTCGACCTGTCCAAGGTCATGTTCGTGTGCACGGCCAACATGCTCGACTCCATTCCCGGCCCACTCATGGACCGCATGGAGGTCATCCGCATCCCCGGCTACACCGAGCAGGAGAAGACGGTCATCACCCGGCGCTACATCATCCCGCGCCAGATCAGGGAGAACGGCCTGAACGACGACGAACTGCTCATCACCGACAAGCTGGTGTCCAAGGTGGTCCGCGAGTACACCCGCGAGGCGGGCCTGCGCAACGTGGAGCGCGAGATCGGCACCCTGTGCCGCAAGATGGCGCGCAAGAAGGCCGAGGGCGAGAAGGGGCCGTTCAAGATCACGGTCAACAACCTGTACAAGCTGCTCGGGCCGCCGCGCTTCCTGGATGACGAAAAGGAACCGACCCTGCCTCCGGGCGTGGCCGTTGGGTTGGCCTGGACCCCGTTTGGCGGCGAGATCCTGCACATCGAGGTGACCACCATGCCGGGCAAGGGCAAGCTGATCCTGACCGGCAAGCTCGGCGACGTGATGAAGGAGTCGGCCCAGGCCGCCCTGTCCATCGCGCGCGCCCGGGCGGACCTCTACGGCATCGACCCGAACTTCGCGGACAACCGCGACATCCACGTGCACGTCCCGGCCGGAGCCACGCCCAAGGACGGCCCGTCCGCAGGCGTCACCCTGGTCACCGCGCTCATCTCGGCCCTGACCGACACCCCGGTCTCCCCGGACCTGGCCATGACCGGCGAGATATCCCTGCGCGGCCGCGTCCTGCCCGTGGGCGGCATCAAGGAGAAGATCCTGGCCGCCGTGTCGCGCGGCATGAAGAAGGTCCTCATCCCGGCCCAGAACAAGAAGGACCTGGCCGAGATCCCGGACGAGCTGCGCAGACGCATCACCATCAAGACCATCGAGAAGGTGGACGAGATCTGGCCGCTGGCCAGGGCCAAGTAGCCGACATATCGATATCCATGAAAAAGGCCCGGACCAATTTGGTCCGGGCCTTGTTTTTTGCGGATAGCCGACGCCTAATTCGGGGTCACGTCCTTGACGGCGTTGCCCGAGGGCGCGGATACCGAGATGGGCGCATAGTCCGAGCGGGTGAAATCGAGCTTCTTGAGGTCGATGGCCCGCAGGGTCTGGTCGCCGTAGTCCGCGAAGTAGAGCACGCGGTTGGTCAGGTCCTCGATGGCCGTCCACTGGGTGTAGTCGGCGGCTTCGCCCTCGGGCTTCCTGTCGCGGCTGACGCCCGGCATGACGTCGACCTGGTTGAGCAGGTGCCGGGCGAAGACCACGGCCTGCGCGGCGTTCTCCGGCTGGTAGGCGAACGAGCCGAGCACGGCGGCGCGCACGAACCGGGACGGGGGCGTGCAGTCGCCCGGCAGGCCGAACAGGCCCGAGCCGTTGCCCGTGCCCTTGACGGTCATGCAGTTCAGCTCCAAGCCGGTCCGCATGTCGGGCGAGAGATTGACGTAGTTGCGCAGGTTGGCCCATTGGCCGGGCAGGGGGGGCTCGTTGGTCATGACGCCCAGCGGGTTGTCGTAGATGCGCAGCTCACCGTCGATCCACTCGGCCACCATGCTGTTACCCTGGGCGTCGTGCACGGCCAGGTGCAGCACCGGAACGCCGCCCAGCCCGGGGAGTTCCCTGCCCCAGACGAGCACTTCGGGCAGGGCCTTCTTGACCTCGGCCACGGTCTCGAACCGGCCGAGAATCCAGTCGGGCACCAGGGTCACGTCCATGGCCTTGGCCTCGCTGCCCTTGGGCACGGTCTGGTAGCCGACCGACGGGAGCCACAGGACCTTGGCCGACAGCCCCTTCTCGTTCATGCCGTCCGTGGACGCCTCCAGCCCCAGGACGGAGAAGGCCACGAACCCGTGGCGCTGCTGCCACTGCATCCCCTGCTTCTTGCCGGGGGCCTCCGAGGTCCACTTCCTGCCACGGGGGTAGACGGTCACCTTGGCCTGGTCGTCCACGGCAAAGTCCATGGACCGCCCGCCGACGATCGTCCCGTCCTTGGCCTTGACGACGAAATCCGTGCACGCCATGGCCGGAGCGGCCATCAGCAGCAGACATATTGCAAGCGCAACTATTCTGTATAACATGAGAACTCCTTGAGTATGGGTACATTCCGCACACTGAGCGGAACCGTCTTTACCCCAAAGGGATACGCCGCCCCCTCCCGCAGTGTCGAGCCGTAAAAAACATAATACCCAACTTGACTTCCCCCTCCCCGGCGGACGCCTCATTTTCTTCTCTTAACTGGAGCGATTCGGGTGCGCAGCACCCGACAGCGGCTCTCTCCCCCGCGCGCGGAATAGGCTTGGGAGAGTGGGTCAGCTGTGCATTTTCCGAGGATTCGCCTGACCGCAGCGTACCCCAGTACGTGAGGATCAGGCGGACCCTCGGAAAATGTGCAGATGGCCCGCTATCGCAAGCCGCCCCCCGCCCCACCTACATCCCCACCGCATCGCGGCCGGGGAGCCACATGCCATTGTCGCGGCGCTTGTCGAAGGAGGAGGCCGCCGCATCAGCGCTGCGGGCCTCGTTTCGCAGGACCCGGGCCTGGGCCTGTTCGCGGGCCGAGGTGTCGGTGGTGAACACGTTCTCGTCGAGCAGCGCGGCGCGCCGGGCCACGCCCTGGGGCACCGGGGGCTTGTTGTAGCGGCGGCGCAGGCCGGGGTTGGCGGCCAGGGCGGTGATCAGGGACACCAGGCCGCGGGCCAGGGGAAGCTCGGGATTGAGTTCGAAACAGCGGGTCAGGACGGTCATGCAGTCCCACCACTGGCCCTGTTCGTAGTAGGCGCGGGCCAGGTTGTAGAACAGGTGGTCGTCCCGCTCGGCGTATTTGAGGGCGCGCCGGTAGCAGATGACAGCGCCTTCCAGGTAGCCGATCTTGCGCAGGCCGATGCCGAACTCGTTGAACAGATGCTGGTCCTTGCCCGGAAACGGGGTCTTGACCCGCATGAGCTCGCCGAGCAGGGCGCGACCCTTGGCCATGCGCCCGGCCCGGATGTACTCCCGGCCGAGCTCGAACAGGCCGCGCACGTTGGGCTCGTCGATGGCCAGCAGGGAGCGCCGGTAGCCGAGCTCGCGGTTGGCGCCGACGAGCTGGTAGTTGCGGCGGCGCGCCGAGGGGAGCATGCGCTCCTCGAACACGGCCACCTCGGCCGTGTAGTGGGTGATCAGTTCGTCGGTGGAGATCAGAGACTCCTCGCCGAAGGGCAGGAAGTCGCCGTCCACGCCGCGCACGGCATAGCCGTCCTCGCCCGCCTGGCGCACCAGCCAGTAATGGACGCGGCCCTGGCCGCGCAGGGTGGTGCCTTTGCCGGGGTTCCGGGATTTGGCGGTGGAGAAGACGCAGCAGACCGGGCCGACGCGCCCCTTGGAGGCGCGGCCCGCGCGGTTTTGGTTGTCGATGGAGACGAGTGTGTTCGTGTTCATGGGTCACCCTTTTGCAGGAGGCGGCCATGCCCGTTCCGACCACCGGCCCGCGTTTTCCCAGGACGCGAACCAACAGTGCCGTCAATGCCGGACATGGCATTTCCCCTGCGCCGTCCAGTGGGCTCCCGCAATCACCAGGCGCGTTATGTGGAAACTCGTCCGACAGGAGGCCGGACGCCCTCTTCCACCCCGTGTTCCCGATTCATATCGGTCCTTGGAGTGAAAGGCTTTAGTGGGAGATCCAATGGTTGAGACAATCTTAATATAGAAATTCAATCACAGAATTTCCGAACGACCCGTCCCGCAGTGCGGCAGGCAACCCCGGATTGCCCTTGCAGGCTAGTCTTCGCTCCCGTGGCGCTTGAACTCCACGAATCCGACGCCGCCGGACCGGGCGCGGCCGGGTTCCACGGGGCGGCCCACCAGGGTGTCGTCGAGCTTGAGCCTGCCGGACCCGGCGGCCAGGAGCTGGCGGGCGCGGGCGGCCACGGCGGGCGGCACCGGCGGCTTGGCGTAGCGGGCCAGGAGCCGCTCGTCCGCCTCCAGGCCGACCATGAGTTCGAGCAGGTCGGTGGTCACCTTGAGGCCGGGGGCGAACTTGTGGGACTGGATCAGGTAGTCCAGGGAGCGCGTCCAGTCGTCGTTCTCGTAGTGGGCGCGGGCCAAGTTGTAGAAAAGGTTCTCGTCATCCCGGACGTACTCCAGGGCGCGGAGGAAGAAGGCGATGGCCAGGTCGTAGAGGCCGTACTTGCGCAGGACGATGCCGAAGTCGTTGAACAGGAACTGGTCCCGGCCCTCGAAGTCGGCCCCGATGCGGGCGAGGTCGGTGAACAGGGCGGCCGCCCGGCCCGGCTCGTCCCGCTCCAGGTAGACCAGGCCCAGGCCGAACAGGCCGTTGAACACCCGCGCGTCGATGGCCGAGGTGAGCGCGTCCTCCGGGGTGCCGCGATCCAGCATGGCCGGGACCACGTGCTCCTCGAAGTAGGCCAGCTCGGGCGAGTAGTCCGCGACCAGTTCGTCCAGGGTGATCAGCTCGGCCTCGCCCATGGGCAGGTGGCGGTCGCTGAGCAGGCGGCTGACGAAGTCCTCCTCGCCGGTCTGCTCCACGAAGCGGAAGGTCAGGCTCTCGTGGGTGCGGCTGTTCGCGCCCATGCCCATCTTGACCGGGGTCAGGGCCGAGAACACGCAGCGGACCTTGCCGCCCGCCATGTAGGCCCGGCCGGACGGACCGGCGGCGTCCTCCTCTTCGGCGTCGAGATGCAGGGCAAAGAATTCGTCTTTCATGGACCCTCGGCAACGGCTTGGGCGGGACCGGAGCGCCCCGCTTTTACTCATACTTTCCCTTAGCCGGGCGCGGGGGGCGGTGTAAAGCACGGATTTCCCCGAAGGGGGGTGGACACTGCGTGCTGCGGACTTACATTATTCACGGGCCGGGGGCGACGTTGCCAGTCCGGCCCTTTTCAGCTATGGAAACCCTCTGCCGGGAGCGCCCGGCCCATCACAACACCGTTTCGGAGCACGACATGCCCATTTTCGAATACAAGTGCAATGCATGCGGCAACGAATTCGAGGAACTCGTCTTCGACCGCGACGAATGTCCCCCCTGCCCCAAATGCCAGTCCGCCGACACCGGCAAGCTCATGAGCGCGGTCCGGTCCAAGGTCGGCGGGTTCTCGCCCGACGCTGGCGGCGGCTCCGCCCCGGCGGCCCCCAGCGCGCCCTCTTCCGGCTGCGCGGGCTGTTCCGGCGGCAACTGCTCCAGCTGCGGCTAGCTCTTTCCCTTCACAGACCAAGGTTACACACAGCATGAACAAGCTCACCATCGCCACCCGGGGCTCCGCCCTGGCCCTGTGGCAGGCGAACCATATCAAGGACCGGCTCGAGGCCGAACATCCCGGCCTGTCCGTGGACCTGCTCAAGATCAAGACCAAGGGCGACAAGATCCTGGACGTGCCGCTGGCCAAGGTCGGCGGCAAGGGGCTTTTCGTCAAGGAGATCGAGGAGGCGCTGCTGGACGGCCGCGCCCAGCTGGCGGTCCACTCCATGAAGGACGTGCCCACCGAACTGCCCGAGGGGCTGGAGGTCGGCATCATCCCCGAACGCGAGGAGCCGACCGACACCCTGTGCTCGGTCAAGTACGCCGGGCTCAAGGAACTGCCCGAGGGCGCGGTGGTCGGGACCTCCTCCCTGCGCCGCCAGTCTCAGCTCAAGGCCCTGCGCCCGGACCTGCGCATTAAGTCCCTGCGCGGCAACGTCGGCACCCGGGTGCAGAAGCTGCTCGACGGCGAGTTCGACGCCATCGTCCTGGCCACCGCCGGGCTGAAGCGTCTGGGCATTCAGGCCCCGCACATGGAGATCCTGTGTCCCCCGGACTTCCTGCCCGCCGTGGCCCAGGGCGCGCTCGGCATCGAGTTTCACTCCGACAACCAGGAAGTCCGCGACCTGCTCGCCTTCCTCGACCACCAGCAGACCAAGTATCAGGTCCAGGCCGAACGCGGCTTCCTGACCGGGCTGGACGGCGGCTGCCAGGTGCCCATCGCGGCCTGGTCCGAGATCGACGGCGACATGGTCCGCCTGACCGGCTTCGTGGCCGACGTGGACGGGTCCAAGCCCATCCGCAGGATGGCCGAGGGGCATGTGGACCACGCCTGGGAAGTGGGCATGATCCTGGCCGGGCAGGTCCTCGACGCGGGCGGCAAGGCCATCCTCGACGACGTCTACGCACGGGAAACCAAGTAGCCCGACCGGCGGCACGACCTGCTCCGAACGACGGCGCTATATATTTCTTTATATGAAAAGAATCAAAAAAATCAAATTGTTGGGCGAAAGGCAGCCCCGTGGCCCGCTCCGCCCCCTAAAGGTTTTCGGATATTCACCGATAAAAACGGCAAGGAATATGTTCAACACTCCATGGAAGGAGGTACGAATCATGGAAGTTGCCGGTTTTGAAGTACAGGGTTCCAACATGGCCGAACAGGTCAAGTCGATCCGCAAGGTTCGCCTCCAGCGCGAGGTGCTGGAGAATCCCGAAATGGCGCGCGAGCTCGTCAAGGTCCAATCCTCGGGCACCTACAACGCCCGGGGCGACTTGGTCCAAGCCGTATCCACCGACCTGGGGGATGCATAGTGTTTAGTGTGCGAAGTGCGCGCCGCTCACCCGAAAAGTAAGGGCCGATCAGCAATCTGATCGGCCCTTACTTTTCGGGTGAGCGGCGCGCAGTGGGGGCGGCTTCCGAGAGCGGCGCGTCTGCACATTTTTTCCGGGGGGCTTTCATCCTCACGTAGGAAGACTACGCTGCGGTGAAAGCCCCCCGGAAGAAAATGCACAGCTGCACCACTCTCGAAAGCCTATTCCGAGCGCGGTAAGAGAGCC
>NZ_JBGLYH010000098.1:0-9170 GCF_041414475.1 Pseudodesulfovibrio karagichevae | reverse complement strand
CCCGGACCCCCATCCCCTCATCCTTCCTAAACTTTTTGGCGCCGCTTCGCGGGGTGGGCGCAACATGGCGTGCTGCTTTACGATACCATATCAACGGATCGGGAAACCTGTTCGTGCAGCGGCACGGCATACCGCGCCCCCCCCCCCGCGACAGCGGCGACAAAAAGTTTGGAAGGGGGGTCCAGGGGGGAAACTTTTTCTCAAAAGTTTCCCCCCTGGCCGCCGGAGGCATCAAAAAACCCCGCCCGACGAATCCGTCGGGCGGGGTTTTTTTATGAGCGTCAGAGGACGGTTAGTCCCAGGTGCGTTTGTCTTCGATGGGGCGGATCTGCGGGGGCAGGGTGCCGGGGGCGAGGACCTTGAGGATGGGGCGCAGTTTGATCTTTTCGCGGAAGAGGTGGAGGAGTTCGTCCTCCTGGTTGAACTGGCCCGCCTCGATGGACAGGATCATCTCGTCGATGCCGCCGGGGTTGGTGACTTCGATCTGCCAGCGTTTGACCTCTTCGAACCGGGCCATGACCTGCTCGACCTGATGCGGGTACACGAACATGCCCTTGATGCGGGCGGTGGTGTCCACGCGGCCGACGATGCCGCCCAGGCGCGGGGAGGTACGGCCGCAGGCGCACGGGGTGCGGTCCAGGTAGCCGAGGTCGCCGGTGGCCAGGCGGATGAGCGGGTAGGTACGGTTGAAGGCGGTGACCACGATTTCGCCGACCTCGCCATCCTTGAGCGGGATGCCGGTGTCGGGGTGGCAGATCTCGACGTAGGCGCGGTTGGACAGGTGCAGGCCGGACTTGTGGAAGCATTCGTAGCCGATGCAGCCCACGTCGGCGGTGCCGTAGCCCTGGCGCATGATGCAGTCGAACTTCTTTTCCAGGGTGGAGCGCATCTTCTCGGAGAACTTTTCGCCGGTGACGAAGGCCACTTCGAGGAACAGATCCTTGCGCAGGGACAGGCCCGCTTCCTCGGCCTTCTGGGCCAGGTGCATGAGGTAGCTGGGGGTGCCGACGTAGCCGGTCACGCGCAGCTTCTGCATGATCTCGATCTGGGAGTTGGTGTTGCCGGGACCGGCGGGCACCACGGCGCAGGACAGGTTGCGCAGGGGCTCCTCGAACATGAGGCCGGCGGGCGCAAGGTGGTAGTTGAAGGTGATCTGGGCCAGGTCGCCGGAGCGGAAGCCCGCGGCGTAAAAGCCCTCGGTCCATCCCCAGTAGTCCTCGGAGCGGTCTTCGGGATCGAAGATCGGGCCGGGGGAAAGGAACACGCGCTGCAGTTCGCCCAGGTCCTTGGTCAACAGCCCGCCGAGGCGGGGGCCCATGGACTGGAGGAAGATCAGTTCCTTTTTCTTGATGATGGGGATATGCTTGAGGTCGTTGAGAATGCGGAACTTGTCCACGTTGAACTGGGCGCGGTCGAACCGCTTCTTGACGTCCTCGGAGTACCTGTAGGCATAGGAAAGCAGCTCTTTCAGCTGCAGCTGGCAGTACTGCCTGCGCTCGGACTCGTCGAGCACCTCGCGGCGGGAATAGATTCCCTCGGTACGGTCTTTTCGTGTCATATGTAGCTCCTTGGTGGCTTGGATTCCATATCGGACAGGGAGCGGGACTATAACACACCGGAATATTTTTGCAAGAAAAACTTTAATTTTACAGACATTCCGAACGCTTGCAAGCACAATTTACCCCAAAACGAAGTTGCAGAATATGCTTGACACCGGGATACCAAATGGATACTCATACTTTCCCTGACGGGTCATGGGTCGTTAACTCAGTTGGTAGAGTATCTGCCTTTTAAGCAGAGAGTCACTGGTTCGAGCCCAGTACGACCCACCAGAATGCGTCCCCATCGTCTAGTGGCCTAGGACTCCGGCCTCTCACGCCGGCAACAGGGGTTCAAACCCCCTTGGGGACGCCAAGACAAATCAACGGGTTACAGCAAATCGCTGTAGCCCGTTTTTGTTTGCGTGTAAAAGTACGTGTAAATTGGGACTAAAAAGCCCCGGAGATTGGTGTCTTCGGGGCTTTTTTATGAAAGTCTAAAAGCTAAACTAATCGATTTCATACTGTCCGAGCCTGAATATTGAGCATTGGACATTTGTTTGTGCATACTGATACAGATTGGCTGTTTGCTGTTTCGTTCAGCAGACTTGTTTTAACAGCCAACTGAGAGTGATATATGCCTAACATTACTTTTCTTTGTCTCGCGAAATCATGGAAGAAAGGCGGTGTGTGTATTGCTGGTAAAAAGGTCGAGAATAATTATGTAACAGGCTGGATTCGCCCAATAAGTAATCATGACGAAGGAGGTATATCACTTGCAGAGCGCCGATATGCGGACAGAACTGACCCCCAAATACTTGATTATATTGAGTGCGGCGTTGGCGAGCATTGCCCTAATGGGGCCCAAACGGAAAACTATTTGATCGCCAACAGCAGGTGGGCAAAGATTGGCGTTCACAACGGGTCTGTGGCACAATACTGCGACACTCCGGATTCTCTTTGGGGTATAGGTAGTTCAACAAGAAACGGTATAAACGACAAAATCACTGAAGTGTTAGCCAGCGCACTGGATGAGTCGTTATATCTCATAAGCCTCGATGAAGCGACGGTGTTAGTTCGTGAAGAAATCGAATACGGGGGGGACACAAAGACCCGTGTGAGGCTTTCCTTCCAGTACGGAGGCCACCCATATATCTTGTCTCTTTCAGATGATGTGAGAAAACAATACTACTTGGAACAAGGAATAGGGGAATACCCTTTAGAAAACTGCCACATCGCGGTTAGTTTAAGCACTCCATACCATGATCACTGCTATAAGGTTGTGGCTGGAATAATTGAGTAACATGGGAACAATATATACTATAGGCTATTCCTCGTATAGCATCGAGGACTTCGTTAACACCTTGATAAGCGATGAAATAAACGCTCTCATTGATGTTCGGTCAAGCCCTTACAGCAAAATGTATTCTGAGTTTAATAAAGATAACTTGAAGCGCTATCTGAATTCAAAATCAATATATTATGTGTTTCTTGGTGAGGAGTGTGGAGCACGTGCTAGTGAAAACTATTGCTATAGAAATGGGGCAGTAGATTTCAATTGTGTTTCAGATTTGCCTAGGTTCAAGGCAGGTATAAAGCGGATTACAGATGGGGCATCCAAATTCAATGTTGCTTTGATGTGTGCAGAGAAAGACCCTATTACTTGCCACAGGACAATATTGGTAGCTAGGCACTTAAAGAAATACGATTACCCGATCAAACATATTCTCGCGAATAATGGAATAGAAACTCATGAACAGCTAGAAAAACGGCTATTAAAGCTATTTGATCTAGATCAAAGTCACTTCTATAAGACAAAAAATGAGTTGCTAAAGGAGGCGTACGACTTGCAAGCGGCGAAAATAGCATATCGTCCCGCCGAACAAGAAGCCGAAGTACACGAGGTGGATTATGATTAAGCTGTACACGATTGGATTCGCCCAAAAAAGTGCAGAAGAATTCTTTACCATGCTCAGGAAAGCGCACGTCAAAACCCTAGTTGATGTGAGGCTTAACAACGTCTCTCAACTTGCTGGGTTTACGAAAAAAAATGATTTGCAATTTTTCCTGAGAGAAATCATAGGCGCAGCTTATATACATGTTCCTGATTTGGCACCGACAAAAGACATTTTAGATGGATACAAGAAGAAGCAAATTAAGTGGGAACAATATGTTCGGCAATACGAGTACCTGCTGAAAACGAGAGACTTGAGTTCGGCATTGTCAAAAATAGACTTAGATGGCGCATGCCTTCTGTGCAGTGAACCAACCGCAGATAAATGTCACAGAAGACTGGCTGCAGAATATATTCAATCCCAGAATGAAGAGATCAGCGTGCTCCATCTATAAAATCAACAATTAGTCCAGAAGGCGACACCCCTAGGGCTTGTTGCATACTAACCGAACACGTCCTCCAAGACGTTTTTGGTGATCCCCAGCCGATGTATGTACCGCGTCGTAGTCATCGAGTTCTTATGGCGAAGGATGGCTTGAATGGTTGGGATGTCCACCCCCTCTTGCGCAAGTATTGAGGCCGTCAGATGCCGGATTCCATGAAACGTGAAGTGCTTCACCCCCGCCCGCTTGCACAGGATTTTCATGAGGTGCTGTCGCCACTTATACGGTGATCCGTCCTCGGTACTGAAGACATGTTCACCAACCCGTTGCTTATAATGTTCTGAGAGCGCTTGCCGTAGACGATTGGTCAACGGAAGCCAGTCGTACTCCAGAGAGCCGCCCTTTCGCTTACGGGTCCACAGCCTGATCTTGCCATTCTCAAAATCCAGGTCCGCCCAAGTCAATTTGAGGAGTTCGCCACGCCTTGCCCCGGTGTGGAGCAAGGTCAACAGGAAAACCTGATCTTGGGGACGGGCAACCGCGTAGACCTTCCAGAAGTCCGAGTTCTGCGGCACGTCGTTCCAAACTTCTTCGGTCTGTTGCGCCTCCCACCGTTTTGCTTCGGACTTGCTTTTGAACATCTTGTTCTTGCGCTTGCCGTTTATCATTTTGGTTGCCCGGTACTTGCCGGATTTCTTGTCGAAGTAAGGCATCCTGATTCCTCATTCGGTTCAGTATTTCATTTTCAAAGAACAACAGCTTCCCACCACGGCAGGCCTGGAAGCCTCCGAGTTCACGCTTATGGCGATAGACGAAGCCCTTCGAAACTCGCAGGAGTTCCGAGACTTCGTGTGCGCTAAGCACGTTTGGGGAATTATCTTTTTGCACTACTCACTCGCCAACTGGTTGGTGTCGTCGCTCTTCTGACACCAACATACAGAGGCCGGGAGTGAGGGAGGACTGGGGAACAGCTATTTCCCCAGAGAAAAAGAATATCTACTTCTTATTGCGTTGGTCTTCCCATTTAGACGAATAGTCTTTCACCAAGCGTTCAACTTTCCCAATGAATTTGGCTGATTCAATGTCTATTGTAACTTCTGGGAACACAAAATTTTCCGGGAACCCCAAAAGAGGTTTGGTAATGAGTTTTTTAACTTCTCTTTTCCTCTGGTCATCGATCTGAAGGATGTTCGTAAAAGAGTACTGCTGCTCCCTACGATCCTCGGCGTTTAGCTGACGAGTATATTTAAAGGGAAGGAGGAATTCGCGAAACTTTTGAGAAGTACCAAAAAACCAACCAATTTTATGAATCTTTGGCCCTTTAATCTTCTTACCATCTGGATCGATCCGTGAATACGCTGCGCAAAGATGCAGTACGCTATTGAACTTATCTACTTCACGGCTGAATGTTTTGCGCGAATAAGTCATTTTTCTTCCTTTCTTCTCCTCCAGCTTTTTGAAACCTCTATTTGATAAAAAGTATGCTTTGTTGACGCCGGGATCGTCAATTTCCAAAAGCCTCATCGCGTTTAAAAAACGGACAATCTCCCCGATTCGTTTCGCCTTGATTTTTCGCTTCGACATCTCAGTTTTAACGGTCTTACTCATAAGAGCTCTTCTAACATGTCGGACGACCTCACTATTTTCTTTCTTTCTGAAGAACTGCCGTGCGCGCGTCGGATTTGCAAGGACATGTTGTAGCAACCTGTGATGAAAAATATTGCTCTGCAATTTGGGATCCTCAGGAGCCAACATGTAACTAAAGGCTAAAAACCAATTGAAATAAGCGCTTTGTTCGTTGTCGAGAGGAATGATTTTGATTTCTTTTTCCCTTTGTCCCGGCATGTTGAGCCACCTTTTTTTAGTTTTCTTCTAGGGAACAACGAGTTCCCCAGTGGAACCGTGTGAGCAGGTAAACGATGCTACAGCCATAAGAACAGCGGAAGCGATCCGCTGGCATATTATTCAACCCTTTAAGGAGGATATTAATATGGCTAAAGTTAAATCACAAACCAAAATCGTCAACAAGATCATGAAGGAGGTTGATCTTGTCCGCGACACGCACGGCACGCCGCACGCCATCTGGCAGGAGCATTCGGGAAAGCAAGTCCACCCTCTTGATGCAGGCGAAGTGACCCACTTAATCAGCCGTTACTGCCTCGCGAATGATGGCAACCTTCCGTCCAAGCATATCGTGGATGGCATACGAAATGAGCTTGCGTTCTACACAACCGAAAATGGCCAAGTAAAAAACATCGCGACAAGAGTCGGCCACCACGAAGGTTCTGTTTTTCTCGACTTGGGTAAGCCGGGGGTGATGAAGGTCTCAAAAAAGAAATTCGAACTGGTCGAAGAATCTGAGGTCCTCTTTCGCCAATCACCCCTTATTGCCTCTTTGCCTATTCCCGACCTGGAAGCAAAGGGGACAGCAAAAAGAATTACCCGGTACGTGAACGTCAGGAAGAGGGACAGAGTCCTTATCCTGTCCTGGGCGATGTCATTATTCCTCCCCGGTGGCACCTACCCCCTATTGGCAATGTACGGAAAGCAAGGATCAGCAAAAAGCACAACCCTAACCATGTTGAAACAAATGCTAGATCCTTCTGAAGTGCCCATAATTGCGATGCCCAAGAATGAGGTTGCCTTGTTCATTGCAAGCAAATCCTACAAGATGATGCCCATAGACAACGTGTCTAAGATCGGTGGCAACATGTCTGATGCGATGTGCCAACTTGCTAGCGGGGGCAGTATCGCAGGGCGAACTCTTTACACAAACTCGGGGCTTACCGTCATTGATGGGCACTCTCTCATTTCCCTCAATGGGATAGGGCTCGAAATATCCAGACAAGACCTCTTAAGTAGAACGCTCGTCATAGAGGCCCCGCCGCTCGACGGCAAACACAAGCCACAAAAGGAACTTGTTGCAACGTTCAAAAAGGATCACCCAGTAATCTTGGGCTCCATGCTTAAGGGCGTACAATTAGCTTTAAATAGGCTTGAGACCGTCACCTCTAATTCAACCCATAGGATGGCTGACTTCATCAACTGGAGTATAGCCTGGGCACCTGCCTTTGGGCTCAAAGAATCCATCGTTGAAAAGCGCCTGCTCGACAACTGGAAAGAAGGGCAGCGCCATGGCCTCGCGTCCGATCGATTCGCCTCAGGCTTTATCGAGTTCATAAAAACCCAGAAAACGTTCAATGGCAGCGCAACGGAGTTGTTTGACCACATGAAATTACACGCAAAGGTTAACGACTGGGATATAAGCTTTTGGCCCACATCCGCCACCGGCCTAGGCAAGCGGCTGTCGCTCCTAGAGGATGCATTAATTGACGCCGGGGTATCCTTAAGGAAGAGCCGCAACAAAAGAGGCACAATTCTTACGATTAAATACAAAAAGTAGCGCGAGTTCAGCCACCGCTGAATGTTGCCACGGCAACGTTGCTTGAAAAGCAATCCGCGCACAGGATTAGGGGGGGACTATCATCATAACGATGTATGTTCCCCCCCCTTACAAATTTAAAAACTAATGACTACAATTTTAATATACTATTTTTAATATACTTATATTTATAACTTTCATGCCAATATGGTTACTATTTAATTTTCACTATTAACCCTACACTAGCAGCACTCGTTGATATGAAGTTGAGCTATACCAGTTGCCTAGCCCTCTTCCCAGGCCGTGCTTGATGGTAGGTTTGAGGGTTAGGCCCACACCCAACCATGCGGTGCAGGCCCTGGCCTCAGCCTATAACTTCCGCATGAAGAGCAATATTTCCACGGGTGCTCCAACGCGGCTTAACGACATTGTTTTGGAATCAGACTCGGGGACAAAACCCAAACTGAGCAAATCCCCGGTCGTGAGGGCCAAGACCATGGAGCAATATCCGTCTTCGTCCTTGGGGATGAAGCGCACCATCTCCAGCGGGTAGCGCGAGCCATTCACAATGGAAGCGTAAGGCCGCTGCCTCAGATCAAATCCCACCTGCTCGCCAGAGGACTGGACACGCCAATAGCCTGAGGCGTCAGACCGGAAGTCGGCTTCCGTGTACGCCCGCGCCATCCCGCCTTGAGCGAGAAACAGAATCCCCGCACCGAGCACCGCCGGGATGCAGAACGCCAGGATCGCCATTCCCCAATTGAAAGGCTGGTTCCCGACCGGCAACTGCTTCTTGGCCTTGATGGCCGCGTAGATGTTCACCGGGATCGCCGTCAGCGGGATGAAGCTTATGACGGCCATGATCAGGCCCTTGGCAACCTTTCCGTACCCGGCGTAGTACGCCCCGCCGAAAAGCAGCCCCAGCCAGCTGAACCCCTTCTTCTGTTCAACCTCGGACATTCTAACCTCCTTGTGCCCATGGCGTGCAGCCTGGGCGCTCTTGATGATTGCGGGTCCGGCTTCCGCCATGGAAGACGTCCCAGGGTTTCTGAAGTGTAATTTGTAGAACATATTCTGTAGTCATATATTCTACAAGTCAAGCACGGTTGGAATCCAATACAAGGAGCCGCCGTGCCGAAAAACAACAGCACCATGTACTCTGCGGAAGAGCGGAAAGTGATACGAGAACTGGGGATTCGGGTCCGTCAACTACGGGATGAGGCTGGCTTGTCGCAGGAGCGCCTGGCCGAGCTGGCCGAGATGCACCGGACGTACATAAGCTCCATTGAGCGGGGGCAGCAGAACATTTCCCTGACCATCCTGATCCGGCTGGCGACGACTCTTGAGGTGTCCCTGGAAAGGCTTTTTACGGGTATTTAGCGGGAGGAGGGAACAGCCCCCTCCCCTTTGATTAGATGATTTCGAGTTCTTGAAGCAGAGACTCAATGGCGTCCCTGACAGCGGCTGCAACGTCCTTGTCCGGGTGCTGCTCACTAGCGACCAGGGCGTTTTCCAAACCGTTGGCCAGGATCGTGTTGCTGGTGCCGCCCTGCCCGCGAAGCTTCGCCAGCCCGCGTCGCAGGTTGTTCTGGCTGATCCCTTTGTCCTGCCCCTTCGAAACCAGGGCGCCAGCATCGACTGTTACCATTCTCATGTCGTTCCTCCGAATCTTTCGGTTTGATGATAGGCATGCCCCTCCGTGTCCGGTCACCGGCATGCGGCCAATACTCGAAGTAAACTGCCGCCGGGCTCCATCAGAACCGCGCCGCGAATTGCGGGACCTAGATGTGAAGTTATAGGAGGTTGTTCACTCGGCCCTAATCGGTCAAATTGTGTTTACGAAGACGCAATTGCCGAAAGGAGGACCGAGTGAACATTCATGCCAATGCCAGATTGACGCCGATTCGTCGAGT
>NZ_JBGLYH010000097.1:0-9468 GCF_041414475.1 Pseudodesulfovibrio karagichevae | reverse complement strand
GAAACCCTTTGAAAAGGGTTCTCCCTCTCCCCTTCCCCCGGACCCCCATCCCCTCTCCTTTCCTAAACTTTTTGGTACACGCTTCGCGTGGGGCCGGGTAGATCCGAAGACCCTGCCCATGCTCGGTCGGTCTTCTTTCACGTCCTGTTGGCGGAAGGAGGATCAGGCGGTTTTTTCGAGCCAGAGGGAGGCTTCGAAGGCCTCATCCGGGACGAGGATCGGCCAGTCGGCCACGGATTCAGCCATGTACCGGCGCACGTAGGCCGAGGCGAAGCGGACCCGGAAGCGCTCGCCCCCGGCCAGCAGGCTGGCGGCCAGAAGCTGTTCGTTGTAGCCGCGCCACTGCCAGATGTCCGGGTAGCCGTTGGGCAGGAAGATGTCGTGGACATGCACCCACACGCCCGGCGCCAGGGTGGGCAGGATCCGGTTGAACAGGGTGTCCGCGTCCGAGCCGGGCATGCCGATGTGGCTGCCGTCGAAGAACAGGATGTCGCCCGCCGCAAGCTTCTGGAACGCGGCGGGGTCGGCCTTGTCCAGGGTGGTCCGGACCACCTCGTCGCAGAGGTGGTCGATACGCCGCCTCGGCACCGGGTCGATAGACGTGAACCGGGTCTTGAGCCCGCCGTCGCGGATGGCTTGGGCCATGAACCGCGTGGAGTGGCCCGAGCCGATCTCGATGATCCGGGCGGGCGAAAGCTCGCGGACCAGGGCGTAGGCGGCGGCCCCGTCCAGGCCCGGAAACCAGCTCTGGTCGAAGCGCGGCCGGTCCGCGTCGTCCGGGTCGGCCACGGCGAACTCCGCCAGCCGGTCCAGATGGTTCGCGATCAGGGAAAGAGTGTGTTCGAACGGAGCGCGATCCGCGTCCCAGGCCTCTTTAAGCCATTCGTAGCGGTCGTCCTGGGTGAAGGGCGTGAGGCTCCCGGCCCAGCGGTATGGGATGTAGAAGCCCAGCCGGGTCCCACCGAACCCCATCCAGCGGCGCAGGGTGGACACGCCGCGCAGGAAGCGGCCCAACCTCATGCCGAGGCCGGTGCCGGGCGGGAGGACGTCGCGGGTGGCCATGGGGGCTACCCGCAGAGCGTCTTGAGCGCCCGCTTGATGCCGTCCTTGTCGATGCCGAGCATGTGGCGCAGTTCCTTCTGGGTTCCGTGTTCCACGAACTCGTCCGGGAGGCCGAGTCGCTTGATGTGTTTGCCGCCCATGGCGTCGCGGTCGGTGAACAGCTCCAGCACGGCCGAACTGAAGCCTCCGGCCAGGGCGTTCTCCTCCACCAGGAGGATGCGTTCGAACCGTCCGACCAGCTCCAGAAGCTGTTTTTCGGGCAGCGGCTTGACGAACCGGGCGTTGAACACGGCCACGTGCAGGCCGTCCTCGACCAGCTCCATGGCCGCCTCCACCGCCGGGTAGACCCGCGAGCCGAGGGTGATGACCAGGGCGTCCTCGCCGTCGCGCATGAGCTCGCCCTTGCCGATGGCGATCTTCTTCGGGTGGGCCGAGACCTTGGCCCCGACGCCCGTGCCGCGCGGATAGCGGACCGCGCAGGGGCCGTCGTAATCAAAGGCCGTGACCATCATCCGGGCCAGTTCGGCCTCGTCCTTGGGGGCCATGACCACCAGGTTCGGGATGTGGCGCAGGTAGCTCATGTCGAAGGCCCCGTGATGGGTGGCCCCGTCCTCGCCTACCAGACCGCCCCGGTCCAGGAAGAAATTCACGTTCAGGTTCTGCAGGCAGACGTCGTGCACGATCTGGTCGTAGGCCCGCTGCATGAAGGTGGAGTAGATGGCCACGGCGGGCTTGTACCCCTGGGTGGCCAGCCCGGCGGCGAAGGTCACCGCGTGCTGCTCGCAGATGCCCACGTCCACGAACCGGTCCGGGTGGTTCATGCGGAAACACTCCGTGCCCGTGCCCTCGGGCATGGCCGCGGTGATGGCGATGATCTTGTCGTCCTCGGCCGCCAGCGAACACAGGGTGTCCCCGAAGATGGCCGTGTAGGACGGCAGGCCGGAGCCGGAAAACTTGCGGGCCAGGCCGGTCTCGGGAATGAACTCGCCCACGCCGTGGTAGTGGGACGGGTCGGACTCGGCGGGCTCGTAGCCCTTGCCCTTCTTGGTCATGACATGGACCAGCACCGGCTTGTCCAGCTTCTTCACCTCTTCGAAGACCTTGACCATGGTGGCCGTGTCGTGGCCATCGATGGGGCCCACGTAGGTGAAGTGGAAGGCCTCGAACAAGATGCCGGGGGTGAAGAAGGACTTGACCGAATCGCCGTAGCGCTTGGCGTACCCGGCCAGGTCGCCGCCGATCTTGGGAATGGTCGCCAGCAGCCCTTCCACGTCGCTCTTCAGCCGCTGGAGGAACGGGGTGGTCATCTTGCGGCTCAGGAACTGGGACAATGCGCCCACGTTCTTGGAGATGGACATCTCGTTGTCGTTCAGGACCACGACCATCTTGCGGCCCAGGTCGCCCGCCTGGTTCAGCCCCTCGAAGGCCAGCCCGGCGGTCAGGGAGCCGTCGCCGATGACCGCCACCACCTCGTGGTCCTCGCCCTTGAGGTCGCGGGCCATGGCCATGCCCAAGGCGGCCGAGATGGAGGTGGACGAGTGGCCCACGCCGAAGTGGTCGTAGGGCGACTCGACCAGGCGCGGGAAGCCGGACAGGCCGCCCTTCTGGCGCAATGTCTGGAATTCGTCGACCCGGCCGGTGAGCAGCTTGTGGGCGTATGCCTGGTGCCCCACGTCCCAGACCAGCTTGTCGCGCTCCAGGTCGAAGGACCGGAACAGGGCGAGCGTCAGCTCCACCACGCCCAGCGACGGGGCCAGGTGGCCGCCGTGGGCCGACACCTGGCTGATGATGATGTCGCGCAATTCCTGGGCCAGGATGTCAATCTGGTCGCCTTCCAGGGCGCGGACGTCACCGGGCTTGCGAATTTTGGACAGGATGGCTGTCTGTTTGGGGTCTTTGATCATGGAAGCGAAATCCTAGTGCAATCAATACACCCTGTCTACTATGTATCGGGCCAATTGCCAGAGGAACTCCTGTTCTCCCCCAAAATAGCCCGACAAATGCGTCAGGGCGTCGTCCACGTACTCCCGAGCGAGGATTTTGCTCTTCTCGAGCCCGATGAGCGACGGGTACGTGGTCTTGCCCATGGCCTCGTCGCTGCCCGTGGGCTTGCCCAGGGTCGCGGTGTCGCCGACCACGTCGAGCACGTCGTCCACGATCTGGAAGGCCACGCCGATCTTGCGCCCGAACTCGCGGGCGTTGGCGATGTCCCCCTCCCCGGCCCCGGCCAGGATCGCCCCGCACTCGCAGGAGGCGGTCAGCAGCGCGCCGGTCTTCATGGCGTGCATCTTCTTGAGCTCCTCCAGCGGCACGCCGGTGCGCCCGGTGAGTTCCATGTCCACGGCCTGTCCGCCGACCATGCCGCCCGCTCCGGCCGCCTTGGCCAGGACGGAGATCGCCCGCAGCACGCGGTCGGCGGGCAGCCCCTGGTCCAGGGACGCGGCGGCCATGAGCACGAAGGCCTCGGTCAGCAGCCCGTCGCCCGCCAGGATGGCCGTGGCCTCGTCGAACTGCTTGTGGTTGGACGGCCGACCGCGCCGCAGGTCGTCGTCGTCCATGGCGGGCAGGTCGTCGTGGATGAGCGAATAGGTGTGGATGCACTCCAGCGAGGCGGCAAAGGGCATGGCCTTGGCCCTGTCCCCGCCGAGCAGGCCGTTCCAGGAGAGGACCAGCACGGGCCGCAGCCGCTTGCCCCCGGCCAGCAGGGAATATTCCATGGACTTGAGCAGGCGGGTCGGGGCACCCTTGCCCCGCAGGCAGGTGACCAGATATTGCTCCACCTCGGCCGCGCGGCGGCCCAGATCTTCCTTGAAGGTCACAGTTCGTCCTCCGTTTCCGAGGTCAGCGCATCGAGCGCGTCGAACTCGCGGACCAGCCCTTCGGACACGAGCTTGACCTCGTGCCGGGCCGTCTCCAGCTGCTTGCCGCACGCCTTGACCAGCTCCAGCCCCTCCTTGTACAGGGCCACGCCCTCCTCAAGGGGCAGGTCGCCGCGCTCCAACTGCTCGACCACGAGCTTGAGCCGTTCCAGGCGGTCTTCAAAGGTTGTCGTTGCCATGCTATTCTCCATATTCCCTGTTTTTCGCGGGATGCAGCCGTTGTCTCCAGTACAGCTTCGGATACCAGAAGCTCAGGGCGATCAGCGCGACCACCACCGGCCAGTCCAGGGCGATCCGGGCCGCGAGATAGACCTCCAGGGGCCACCCCTGGAGAATGATCCACAGGCACATCGCCCTGAGAAAATACGCCCCGCCCCAGAGCACGCTCAACCGGAGCCACAGGGGACGGTAGAATTCGCTGTTGCGTACGGAATCGGGAAAGGCGTCCCGGCCCGCGGTCTGCTCGGCCAGGAGCTGGATGAGCGGCCGCCGGAAGAGCATGGACGCCAGGAACACGCAGCCCATGCCCGTGTTCGAGACGATGGGCGACAGCAGGTACCAGTCCGGGTTGCGCGTGACCAGCAGCCCGGCCAGCTCGGTCAGGCAGTAGGCCGCGCCGATGGCGGAAAAGCCGTCCACCTCCCTGTCCCTGGCGAAGAACCAGACGGCCACCCCCATGCCCCAGGCCGCCGCCAGGGCCGCGCCCACCATGGGCACGCCGACCCTGCGCCCGGCGTAATAGACGAGCACGGGAACGACGGCTCCCAGCAGGATTCTCTGTATAGTCGATCGGGACACGCTGTTCTCTCCCTGTCCGGCCCGCCGAGGCGGCGGGGCCGCATCATCGTGGAACGCCCACGATTGATTCATTGCGCTTATTTGTTATCGCTTTGATTCATTGATTTTTCATTAAGTTCACCCGAAACGGTCCCGTCGAAGAACGGCTCCGGATCGACCACCGCACCAAGCACGAATGCGGCCAGGTGCAGGTGGGCCCCGGTGACGCGCCCGGTGGCCCCGGACAGGCCCACGACCTGTCCGGCCCCGACCATATCCCCTTCCTGCACTTTTGTCTTGGACAGGTGGCACGACATGGAGAAAAATCCGTTCCCGTGGTCGATAAGAACCGTGTTTCCGCCATAGTAGAGGTTGCGGACGAGGACCACCTTCCCGGCCGCCATGGCGTGGATGGGCGTGCCGAGCCAGGCCCGGAAGTCCAGGCCCGTGTGCCGGGCCGCCACGTTGCCGTTGAAGGTCCGGTACAGGCCGAACCGGCTGAGCATCTTGCCCTTGACCGGCCGGACGAGGTGCGCGGTCCAGTACCGCTCGGGCGAAGCCTGGGCCAGGGCGGCGCGCAGCAGCTCGCGGTCCTTCTCGATACGGGCCTGTTCGGACGCGGGCGGACGGACCATCTTCGGGGCCACGGACAGGGTTTCGGTGCCCCACGCGGATTCCCCGACCTCGACGGTCCGGGAGAAAACGCGCTCATGTCCCCAGATGCGCGCCACCACCTCCAGCGGGTACGTCCCTGTCTTGCCGCGCAACCCCACGCCGAGCAGGAGCACGGCCTCGGACCGCTCGCCGACCTTGGTCATTGCCGGTCGCACGCTGCGCCCGTTCCAGCGCACCTCCAGGTCCTCGAGCGGATACCAGGTTCCGATGCGGACCACGAACGGCTTGCCCCGGCCCACGGAGGCGGGGGCGGTGACGTCGACCATGCCGCCCGCCCGGACCGGGAGCGGCAGGCAGAGGCAGGCCAGGAGAACGAGACAGAGAAAAGGCGGCAGCAGCCGCTTACCGAAAAGTTTGCGCATCGTCATGGGTAGTTATCAACCTGCGGTTATTGCAGCATGGTGTCCGCGGTGGTGGTGAACAGCGGCGCGGGGTCGACCAGTTCGCCCAGGACCGACAGGGAAAAATGCAGGTGCGGCCCGGTGGCCCGGCCGGTCATACCGGTCAGCCCCACGGTCTGGTCGCGCTTGACCTCGTCGCCCACCTTCACCGTGGGCTCGGACAGGTGGAAGTACATGGAGACCACCCCGTTGCCGTGGTCCACGTAGACCGAGTTGCCCGCATAGTAGTGGTCGCCCACCAGGATGACCTTGCCGTCGGCCACGCACTTGACCGGGTTGCCCATGGGCGAACGGAAATCCAGCCCCCGGTGGGGGTTCTTGGGCTTGCCGTTGAGGATGCGCTGCGCGCCGTACACGGACAGGACCTTGCCCTGCACGGGCCGGACCAGGGGCAGCCGCCACATGCGCATGGCCGAGACCGTGTTCTTGGCCTCCGAGGTCAGCTTGCCCTCGGCCTCGATGCGCTCATACACGCCCTTGGGCGGGGTGACCATCTTCTCGGGCAGGGTCAGTTCCTGTTTCGGATAGTTCTCCGGGGTGATGCGCACCGTGCGGCGCAGGGTGCTCTCCCGGCCGTCCACCGAGGCGATGACCACCAGCTCCTCCTTGCCCGGCCGCTCGGAGAGCACGTCCGTGCCGAGCATGACCAGGGCCACGTGCCGGTTGTTCCAGACCGAGATGGACGGGACCACCTCGCGCCCCTGCCAGTGCACGGACACCGACTCCAGCGGCAGGTCCGAGGTCAGCCGGACCAGGAACGGCTTGCCCACCCCGGCCTTGCGCGGCGCGGCCAACACCAGGGCCGGGACCGACGCGACCGGCGCGGGTCCGGGCTTGGCCGGAACATCGGCCTTGGTCACCAGGGCGGGGCCGTCGCCCTCCTGCAGCCCGAAGGCCGCCGGGTCCGGGGCCGTGTCCAGAGCCGTGTCCGGAGCCTGATCCTGGGCCATGGCGTTCAGGGAAAAACCGAGCAGGGCCGTCAACATCGCCAGCAGTAAAAACCTTCGCATGAATCGCTATTCCTCGTTGGGTCGGGTGTCCGTAACCGTGGCCGCCACGCGGCCGTCACGGACCGTGATATCAAGAGCGTCGCCCGCCGTCACCCTTCTCGGGTCACGCAGAAATTCGCCGGTCCCGGCCACGCGCACCAGGGCGTATCCGCGCTCGAGCGGCCCCTCGGGGTCCAGCCCGCGCAAGGCGGTTTCGAGCACGGCCAATCGCTGGGCCGCGCCCTCGGCAGCCCCCCGGCCCGACTTGTCCAGCCTGCGCCCGAGCCCGTCCACGGTCCCGGCCAGCCCGTCCACCCGGCCCGGCCCGAAGGCCCGGTTCAAACGGTGCGCCAGCCCGGCCGCGTCGCGCGACAGCCGGTCCAGCCGGTGCGTGCCGAAGGCGCGGGACAACCCCCGGGCCGCCCGCGCGCCCTGTTCGGCGCGCTCGAAATAATGATCCAGCCCCGCCCCCTGCAAGCGGGACATGAGCGCGGAAAAGCGGTCCTCCATGCGCTCCAGCCGTCGCTGGGGCGACAGCCAGACCAGTGCCTTGCGCAGGTGCTCGAACTCCCCTTCCTTGCCCGACAGCCAGGTCGCGTAGGCCCGGTTCAGGCCCAGATCCAGCACGTCCACCTTCTGGGCCAGGGTCTCGCGCGTGGGCCACAGTTCCTGGGCCGCGTGGGTCGGGGTGGCCGCGCGTTTGTCGGCCACGAAATCCGCGATGGACACGTCCGGTTCATGGCCCACGCCGGTCAGCACCGGCAGCCGCGCCCGGTAGATGGCGTCCGCCACCTCCTCGGTGTTGAAGGCCCACAGATCCTCCAGCGATCCGCCGCCCCGGATGAGCACGGCCACCTCGGCCCAGCCCTCGCCGTCCACCATATCCAGCGCCGCCGCGATCTGCGCCGGGGCCCGGTCGCCCTGGACCAGCACCGGATAGATGCGGATCTCCGCCCCGGTGCCGCGCGTATCCGCGATGCGCAGGAAATCCCGGATGGCCGCGCCGGTCCTGGAGGTGATGACCGCCACCCGCTTGGGGTCGCGCGGCAACTCCAGCTTGCGGTCCTCGTCGAAATACCCCTTGGCCGCCAGCTTCTTCTTCAGCGCCTCGAAGGCCATGGCCAGATCGCCCACGCCCTGGGCCTGGACCAGTTCGGCCACCAGCTGGTACTGGCCGCGCGGCTCGTACACATTCAGCCGCCCGGCGCAGAGCACCTCCATGCCGTCCTCCAGCCCGCTGCCGGTCAACGCCGTGCCGCCCTCGCCCTCCTCGATCTCCCCGGTCAACGGGTTGACCTTGTCCGCGCCCAGCCGCACCGGCTCGGCCGAACGCTGCGAAGACTTGAACCAGACCACGGACAACGCCGCGTCCCCGTCCGTCAGCGTGAAATACACGTGCCCGGACGCCGGACGCGCCAGATTCGACACCTGCCCCCGCACCCACACGAACGGGAACTCGGCCTCCAGCAGCGCCTTGACGGACTTGGTCAGTTCGGAAACGGTCAGAATATTGGACAAAGAATGCCTCCGGCGGCTGGGAGGGAAAACCCTTTGAAAAGGGCTTTTCCCTCCCCTTCCCCCAGACCCCCATCCCCTCCTTTTCCTAAACTTTTTATCGCCGCTTCGCGGTGGAGGGGGATCGGGGGTCCGGTTTATTTCATGTTGATTCAGTTTACTCCGAAGCGATGGCCACGCCCGCGCCGATCATGATCGTGCCTGCGGTGCGGTTCATGGCCTTCCACAGCCGGGTCGAGCGGATGGCGTGGCGGCCGCGCGCGGCAAGTGCGGCGTAGATCAGCGGGACCGTGGCGATGATCGGGACGATGATGGACATGACCAATGCCACGTCCGTGCCGGTCAGGGCCCGCATGTTCACGAAGCCGGGCAGAAAACCGCAGTAGAAGGCGATGGCCTTGGGGTTGCCGAGCGTCACACACAGCCCGGCCAGGAAGCTTCGGCCAGGTCGGACCGGCAGGGCGCACCCGGCCTGCTCGACGTTAGGCCTGGCCCGCCAGCACTTCACGCCCATGTAGACCAGATAGGCCGCGCCCGCCCATTTCAGAATCGCGAAATACGGCCCGATCTGCGAGGCCACCCAGCCCATGCCGAACAGGGCGGTCAGCAGATAACACACGTCGCCCAGCGCCAGCCCGCAGGTGAACCCGGCCCCGGCCTTGAAGCCGCGCGCCAGGGATTGCGCCACCACCGCCGAGATGCCCGGCCCCGGAATGCAGGCGAACACCAGCGTCGCCAGAGCCAGGGCGATACCACTTTCAATAGTCATCTTCTCTCTCCCATACGGTTTTTCCGGCCGATCACAACCTACCACCCCCACCCCCACGCTTCAACCGGAAAGCGCGGAGAGGGAGAATGCCGGATGCCTCCGGCGGCCAGAGGGGAAACCTCTTGAAAGAGGTTTCCCCTCTGGACTCCCCTTCCAGAACTTTTTACCGCCGCTTCGCGGGAGCCGTGCGGACGCCATAACCGTGCCGCAGCCTCCTTCCACATTTCTGCAAAGAGGCACGCCCCTCCCTCACCCCGCCATCCCCGCGAAGCGCACAAAAAGTTTGGGGCTGACATAGATCTCTCGTCGTATTAGGGGGGACTATGAGGCTAAAAAGATCGCGTTTGTCGGCTCATATATCCGGTCGTCTGATTGAGCATTTCGTTGCTGGCACCCCAGCC
>NZ_JBGLYH010000096.1:0-9787 GCF_041414475.1 Pseudodesulfovibrio karagichevae | reverse complement strand
GAATCGGCGTCAATCTGGCATTGGCATGAATGTTCACTCGGTCCTCCTTTCGGCAATTGCGTCTTCGTAAACACAATTTGACCGATTAGGGCCGAGTGAACAACCTCCTATAACTTCACAGCTAGCGCCCGCAGCACTTCTTGTATTTCTTGCCCGAGCCGCAGGGGCAGGGTTCGTTGCGGCCGATCTTGGGTTCCTTGCGGATGGGCGGCCCGGCGACCATCTGGCCGTCCACGTAGAGCCACTTGCCGTCGATGAAGTGGAACCGGCTGCGTTCGCGGTGGTCCTGCTCCTCGCCGTCGATGGCGTAATGGGCGGAGAATTCCACGATGCCCGCCTCGTCGCCTTCCAGGCCAGCCCAGGTGTCGTGGATGGTCAGGCCCAGCCACTGCGCGGATTCGGCCCACTGGCGCACGGACGCGTCATCGTGGTCCTTGAGGGCCTCGGGCGCGAGGGTGGCCTTGAGATAGTCGAGCTCCTTGAGCACGTAGGCGGTGTAGCGGGAGCGCATGAGCGCTTCGGCGGTGGGGGCCACGGCTTCGCCGGAGATATAGGGGGAGCAGCACTTGGACAGTTCCAGGCCGGACCCGCAGGGGCATTGGTTGGACATGGGATACCTCGTTTGGTTTTGGTCAGCGGATTGTAGAGAAAACCGCCCGGCTGTCAATGAGTAAGCGCTTGCCGTGCGCGGCCCGGCGTGGCACCCTGCGGCATGCTTCGCATCACCGAGACCGTTTACATTCCCTGGACCGAACTGCGCTTCATCGCCTGCCGCAGCTCCGGCCCCGGCGGCCAGCACGTCAACACTGCGGACACGCGGGTTACGCTGTTGTTCGACGTGGAGAATTCCCCGAGCCTGACCCAGTTGCAGAAGGTCGCGATCAGGGGGAAACTTAAGCGGCGCATGGACAAGCACGGCGTGCTTCAGGTGACCAGCCAGAAATTCCGCAGCCAGAAGAGCAACAAGGACTCGGCCGTGGAGCGGTTCGTGGAGCTGATGCAGTGGGCGCTCAAGCCGGTGGTCCCGCGCAAGGAGACCCGGGTGCCCAAGTCGGCCAAGCGCAAACGGCTGGACCGCAAGAAGCGCACGGCCGAGCGCAAGCAGGGCCGCAAGCTGCCCGATTTCAGCGGCGAGTACTAGTCCTTCCCGAGCGCGGCCCTGAGGTAGCGTTCGCCCAATTCCATATCCGCATAGGCCTCGGCCAGGTGCAGGTAGACCACCTTGAGATACTTGGCGTGGATGCGCCCCGCGTCATCGAGCCGCCGTTGCACGGTCTCGGGCGTAATGGCGTCCATGGCCGCGAGCAGGGCGGCGGCGCGGTGGCTCGCCCGGTGGTGCGCCTCGATCTCGGCCTGGCCCGCGCGGGCGATGCGTTCGCGCCGCTCGGGGTCGGCCAGCAGGCCGCAGACGATTCGGACCAGCTCGTCCACGTCGTCGGGCGGGTAGGTGACCAGATGCACGCCGTCCGTGAACAGTCGGGACTGGCCATGGCCGATGGCGGGCGTGACCAGGCATGCGCCGCAGGCCAGGGCCTCGAAGACCCGGAAATTGAGGTCCCCGCGCTCGGCGATGTTCAGGACCACGCGGGCTTTGGGGAAGAGTTCGCCGAACTCGCCCGTGGTCACGTGGAGGTTGGGCAGCCGGGCCTTGAGTTCCTTCAGAAACTGGTAGCGCACGGGCGTGGTCTCGCGGTTGACGGTGCCCACGAAGAGCAGGTCCCACTCCTTGGCCGGAGGGGCTTGCGGCGGCTGCTCGTCGCGCAGGGGGTAGGGCGGCAGCCAGAGGATCCGGTCGTCGGAAAGCCGCTGCCGGAACCGGGGCATGTGGTCGCGCAGGGACACGGCGGCCAGGTCGAAGGCCTGGGCGTACATGGGGTACCAGGAGTGGATGTGCGAGTCGATGGCGTAGAAGGCCGTTGCGCAGGGGTAGGACTCCACGCCGACGAGCGGCGGGGGGATGGACCGGTCCGCGTAGAGGACGATGTCCGGCTCACCTTGGCAGCGCTTGACGATATCCGTCCAGGTCAGGATTTCGGGCCCGGCGAGCGGGATGTTGACGATCTCGAAACCGGTGTCCCGGGTGTGCGGCGGCCGGAAGTAGTAGCCGCCGATCCAGGCGATCCGCTTCACCGTTTAGGCCTCCTTGCGGGCCATGTGCAGGATGCGCCTCGGGCCGATGCACGACTGCGTGCGGTGGGACGGGATGTTCCGCCGCAGCTTGAACCCCTGGCGCGTGGCCTCGGCGATGATCACCGGCAGCTGGCTCTCGCCCACTTCCAGGATGCACTCGTTGCAGTGCGCGAACATGATCTCCGTGGTCAGCTCGAACTTGCCCGTGCGGTGCAGGACGTTCAGGGCCAGGATGATGTCGTATTTCTGCTTCAGCGGGGTGGTGATGTCGTAGATCATGAAGTGGCAGCCCGAGCCCTTGGCCCCGGCCAGGTAGTTGGCCAGGTCCACGGCCCCCTGGTCCATGTCCAGGCCCACCCCGGCCGCGCCCATCTCCTCGGCCTTGAAGGTGTAGTAGCCGTGCATGCAGCCGTAGTCGCACAGGGTCTTGCCCGTGAACTCCACGCCGAGCTTGAGGATGTTCCGCCAGGCCTGGCCGGACTGGGTGAAGCCGGGCACGAGCACGCGGCCCCGGTACTCGATGGTCTGGTAGAAGGGGTTGAAGGAGTCGGCCTCGGCGATGGTCTTGAAGACCTCGCGGTCGGCCTCGGGCACGCCCGGATGGACCGCGTCGCGGTTGGCCTCGGCCCAGCGGGTGATGTCGTCCGAGTCCCCGACCACCTGGTAGCCGTCCAGCACCGGTTCGAGCATCTCGCAGAACGGGGTGTTGGCCGGAAGCGGTTTGCCCGTCTTGACCGCCTCCTTGGTCTGGCGCACCCGGCGCAGGGCGAACCGCTGCAGGCGGACGTCCCGGTCCGGGTTGAGGTAGAAGGCCTGGACGATGGTGAAGGGCGAATAGATGTCGTCCAGTGCGTCCAGAAAGGCCTGGTGGATGTGCGGATGGCTGATGCGGCATCCCTCGAAGACGATGTCGCGGTAGCGGCGGGCGCGCAGCTGGGGGATAAATACGTTCTTGAAATCGGTGTATGTGCCCGGGTGGCGCACGGCCTCGATGTCGCCGCCGTATTGCTCGGCCACCTGATGGGTGAAGGCGTCCAGACGCAACAGGTCATAGCCCAGCTCGTCGGCCAGCTTGCGGGCGGCATGGCTCTTGCCCCCGGCGGGCGGGCCCGCGATGATGATCACCTTGGGGCTGAAGTGGTAGATCCGCTCCGGCGCGGCCTGTGCGCCGGTTTTGGCGGCGGCTTTGGAAGTGCACTGTTCTTTCATGGATACATCCAATGTAATCGATGCGTTGCGGGCCGATCCGTGGGGCGGCCCGTCAGAAAAACGGCGGGCAAAAGGCACGAATTGCCCGTCCGCAGGTAAATTGCACGATATATGCCAAGCCTCGCGGCTGGGGGCGGCGGGACATAGCGTCCTGTCAGGGCGGGGTGGAGCCTGGAATTCCGGCCGCCTTGGGAGCGGCCCAAACGAGAAGCGAGTCCCTTTTTTTGGCAGGCTGGCGGCGGCCCGTGCTCTCAGCCCAGGTCCTCGATGAGGATGAACCGTTCCCAGACGATTGGCATATCCGGGGAAAACCCGCCGTTGCGCTCAAAGTAGTCGCGATGTCCCGCCCGCCAACCCTCAAGGCTGTCGTCCTCGCCTTCGGCCAAGGCCATCGCTTCCGTCACCGCATCGAACCGGCACTGGATCAATTCAACGGTTTCAATGACAAGGGCCGGCGTGTCGTCCCAGTTCAGCGCGATATCCCGCCGCCCGACAGCCGGCATGGGTTCGCTGTCCTGATAGTCCCGCAGCGCGCAGCAGGTCGCCACTTTTCTTCTGGAGCGCACCAGGGAAAGGAGCGCATGGCATAGGGCGGCGCTATCGCCGAACTTGAACGTTTCCGCCGTGGGATAGCGCCGTTTGAGCGCCTTGAGTTCCTCAAGCATATTCTCGCCTTATCTCTCCGCTCCGGGGGGCGCAGGGTGTCGCAAATCGCGGACCCGGTTTGAAGGCCGCAGGGGCGCAAAACCGGCATCCGAGTGTGTACAGGATGTATGGGGCCGCCCCCTAGGTCAGGCCAAGCTCTTCCAGGGCCAGGTACAGCTCGCGGCTGATCCAGGCGTCGGTGGCGGCGTAGACGAGCTGCTGCCGGGTGAGCTTGTCCTTGGCCCAGTTGGAGCACTGGGCGGACTTGGAGATGCGGAAGCCGAGCAGGTTGGCGGCCATGTTGCGCAGCCCGTGGGTCTGGAGATTGTACTTGGCCGTGATGTCCGAGAGGTCCACGAAGCCGCTCGGCTTGAAGCGGGAGTGTTTCTGGAGCCCGAGGATGTCGTCGCGCACGGCCACGCCGGTCTTGAGGATGCGCCGGTTGGACAGGATGTCGCAGACCCCCTTGGCCAGGGGCAGGACGCCCAACTGGAAGACGTAGGCGCAGTCGGAGGTGGCCAGTTGGAGCAGGGACGGCGGGCCGGGCTTCTTGCCCTTCTTGAACACGGGCCGGGTCTCGGTGTCGAAGCCGAGCAGGGAGGATGCGCGCATGCCTTCGAGCGCCTCCTCGAGATCCGCATCGCTGCGGACGACCTTGATATCCCCCTCGTAGTGGCGCAGGGGCATTTCGTTGATCTCTTCCTTGGTGAAGGCCCGGAGGTACTGTTGCGGGATGTCGAGGCTGTCCGTGGTCATTAATAATGTGCTTGGTCGTTAAAAGTTTTAGGGATCGTTGTACATTCCCGCAAGTTCGTCAAGTACAAGGTGAATCGCCCGCCCGGAAGGTTCCGGGCAGGCGCATCCGTTTCTTAGAAGTAGCGCAGGAAGCCGCCCGAGCAGGGGGCGCTGTTGTAGCGCCACCAGTACGACCCGTTGCACGCCTCCGAGGCCGGAATCATGCCGTTTCGGTTGTTGTACCGAAGCACGTTCTGCACGAACTGGTGCTGGGTTTCCCGCTCGATGGCGTCGATGGCGTCCGAAAGCTTGATCGAGCCGTCCTTGACGCCGGGCAGGACCCGGCTCATCTCGGAGGTGATGAACCGCTGGGAGGGGTTGGCTTCCAGAAACTTGTCGAAGGCCTTGAGCGCGGCCTCCTTGTCGCCCTTGCGGCCCTCGGACAGGGCGATGAACAGGGCGGCGTCCCAGATCTTGTCCTTTTCGCCCTGGGCCTCGGTCAGGGTCTTGATGCTCTGGTCGTATTGCCCGGCGAAGTACATGGCGATGCCCGCCTTGTCCAGGGAGGACTGGAAGTTCATGGTCCGGCTCACGGGGTCCTCGCCCAGGGCCTGGGCATAGGCGTCGGCCGAGGCCTTGAAATACTCCGCGGCCTTTTCGTCGTTGCGCGTGACGTAGACCCGCCAGGCGCGCTCGAAGTTGCGGTTGCCGATGTCGACGGAGTCCGCCATTGCGGGCAGAGCGAAGGCCAGCACGAGCAGGATTGCTGTGGATAACGTCAATGATTTATGCATGATAAAGTCTCCTTGTTCAGGACATGTACGTCCTGGCTATACGGAAGATGTTGTCGTAAGCGGTTTTGGTTCTGATGGCGAGCGCCATCTCGAGCGCCATGTCCATCTTGCGGCCGGTCTCGACCATGACTCGGTCCCGGATGTTCTCCAGGTGGTTGGCCAGGAAGTCGGCCTCGAAGTTGTCGATGGCCAGGGAAACGCCCTCGGAGAAGAAGCGCGAGCCGAGGTACGGGATGAAGCGGTCCAGGTTCTGGCGCCCCTCGCGGCGGGCGTACATGACGAAAAAGAGCAGCTTGACCAGCAACCGGTCGGCCTTGAGCTTGTGGTCCACCGAGAGGAGGATGTTCAGGTCCACGCCCTTGGGCTTGAGGGCGTCGAACATGGCCGTGGCCATGTCGAAGGCGCGGTCCTCGGTCATCAGCGGGTGGGCGAATTTGGAGTCCATGCGCACCAGGGTGATGCGCGGGTTCTCGCCCGATGCCACGGCGTAGATGGCCAGGCGCATGAGGTCGATCTTGGTCCGGTAGTCGTCGATGAGGATGTCCCGCTTGGTCTGGGCCAGCCGCCGGACAAGAGGGATGTCCAGGGCCGAGAAGACCGTCTCGAGCAGGTGCAGGATGTACGGTTCCGAGGTGGTCGCGATCTCCTCGTCCAGGATGTCGCGCCCCTTGCGCGCGTCCATGATCTTCTTGATGGACAGCCAATAGGCGGCCAGGCCCTCTACGGGCATTTCCAATATGTCGATTTCCTGCGGCTTCTGCATGACTGTCTGCTTTGGGCTTGACGGGGCGATGAAAAAAGGGACACCCTGTGCGTTGCCTCTCATCGTATCCGATTTTTAGCGGAAAAAAAATACGGTCCTTGCCGACGGAGCCCTTTTTTCATGCTCAATTACCCCCAGTTCGACCCGGTCATGATTTCCCTAGGCCCGCTGCAATTGCGCTGGTACGGCATGATGTACGTCTTCGGCATCGTGTCCGGCTGGCTGCTGGGCCGCTACCGGGCGACCAAGCCGTGGAACAAGATGACGCCTCCGCTCATGGACGACTTCCTCACCTGGGCCATCCTCGGCGTGGTCCTGGGCGGGCGCATCGGCTACGTCCTGTTCTACAACCCGTCCTTCTACCTGGCCGAGCCGCTCAAGATCTTCGCGGTATGGGAGGGCGGCATGTCCTTCCACGGCGGCTGCCTCGGCGTGCTGCTGGCCTGCTGGCTGTTCGGCCGGACCCACGGCATGTCCTTCCTGGAGGTGGGCGACTTCGTCTCCCCGCTGGTCCCGCCGGGCCTCTTCTTCGGGCGCATCGGCAACTTCATCAACGGCGAGCTGTGGGGCCGGTACACGGACCTGCCCTGGGGCATGCCCTTCCCCGGCGCGGGCGGCCTGCCGCGCCATCCTTCGCAGCTCTACGAGGCCGGGCTCGAGGGCGCGCTCCTGTTCCTCATCGTCTGGGTCTATTCGTCCAAGCCGCGCCCCAACGGGTGCGTGGGCGCGGTCTTCCTGCTCGGCTACGGCGTGTTCCGTTTCCTGGTGGAGTTCGCCCGCGAGCCGGACCGGCAGCTCGGCTTCGTGGCCCTGCACTGGATGTCCATGGGCCAGGTGCTCTGCCTGCCCATGATCCTGTTCGGCGTGGGCTGGTTGATCTGGGCCTATCGCAAGTCAGCGTAATTTCGGAATTTCGATTTCAAACAGCTGGTCCCAGTGTTTGCCGGTGACGTACAGCCGCCCTCCGGCCGCGTCATAGGCGATGCCGTTGGCCACGCCGCAGTCCCGGCCCAGCCGTCCGCGCAGGGGGGAGAGGTCTAGCCATGCGCGGACCGTGCCGTCGGCCATGTCGATGATCGCCACGCGGTCCGCCTTCCAGATATTGGCGTAGAGCCATTTCCCAACGAATTCCAGCTCGTTGAGCATGGGTACCGGGCGCCCCTCGTCGGTCACCGGCAGTTCGCCGGTCTTGGCGAAGGTCCTGGCGTCTCGCCATTCCAGCCGGGCCCTGCCCGTGGACATGACGAACCGTTTGCCGTCGAAGTCCAGCCCCCACCCCTCGGTGTCGTCGAAGGTGGACCGGTAGGCGAAGCTGGTCACCCGCCTAAGGTCCTTCAGAGCGTAGATTTCGCCGATGCCTGATTTCCAGGTGAGCATGCGTAGGATCTCGCCCTGGGGCGCGACGCCCTCGGCGAACAGGTCGGGCGCGACCTCCACGGTCTTCAGGTGACGGCCGGTCACGGGCTCCACCATGGCCAGGAACGAGCGGCCGTAGCCGCCCGAGGACTCGTAGAACACGCCGTTTCGGAAGAAGAGGCCCTGGGTGGAGGTGCCGGGGTCGTGGGGGTAGGCGGCGATCACCCGGCAGGTCAGGATCGGGGCCTGCGCCGGCGCGGGCGCGGCCCAGGCGAGGACGGCCAGGAGCGGGAGCAGGAACGGGATGGTCTTGAAAGAGGGCATGGACGTTCCTCGAAAATGGCGGGGCGGGGCGGGGAGGGACATCCGGGGGTGCCGAGCCCCGCTCCGGGGGGAAGGGGGCGGCCGACCGGTGCAGGTCAGGGGAGGGTGTCCGGCCGACGCACGCCTTACGCGCGTTGTTTCACCGCATTGATGCCGCCCAGGGCGAAGCGGACCACGTGGTCCACGAAATCCTCCACGTCCAGGCCCAGGTTGGGCCGGTGCGGGGTGAGCCGGTCCAGGATGGGCTGGGTCAGCAGGTGGTCGAGCATCAGGGCCCAGATGTTCGAGCTGCAATAGGCCAGGGTCTGGTCCGGCGTCTTCGGGCCCAGGAGCAGGGTCAGGATGTCGCGCAGCTCGTTGGCGCGCGGCTGGACCTGGTGCTGGACGATGAGGTCCAGGTTGTGGCTCGGCTTGGCCATCTCGCGCAGGAAAATGGCCCACTTCTGAGCGATCTGCCCGGTGCTCTGGGTGTAGATTTCCTCGGCCAGCCCCTTGACGAACCGGTGCAGCCGCTCCTCCGGCGGAAGGCTGCCTTCGTCGCCGGAAATCCACTCCTCGCCCTTGGGGAAAATCTCCTCGAGCACGGCCGCGTACAGGCCGTCCTTGCTGCCGTAGTGGTAGTTCACCGCCGCCACGTTGGCCTTGGCCAGGCCGCAGATGTCCCGCACCGTGGCCGAGTCAAAGCCCTTGTCCGCGAAAACCTCCATGGCGGCGAGCAAAAGGGCCTTTTTGGTATTGACGTCCGGGGATTCGTTCATAATTAATAGCCTGCGGACGCAAAAGCGCCGTCTGAATTGCTTGAAACATATGTTTGACGGTTCTATATTCCCGAGAGGTGTCGGCAAGTCAAGGGTTTTCCCGGGCCCGGCGGTTCCCGGTAAACCAGGCAAGGAGCGCAGCCAGTGGAAGTCATTTTAGCCGAAACCGCGGGGTTCTGCATGGGCGTGGACATGGCCCTGACCAAGCTCGACCATCTGGTCGCCGAACCGGACGGCCATCCTATCTACATCCTCGGTCCGATCATTCATAATCCCCAGGTCCTCAAACGCTACGCCGACAAGGGCGTGGTCATGGTTCACGACCCCGCCGAGGTCCCGGCCGGGGCGCACGTGGTCATCCGCGCCCACGGCATCACCCGCCAGGTGGAGGAATCCCTGCGCGGCCGCCAGGTGCGCATCAAGGACGCCACCTGCCCCCGGGTCAAGAAGGCGCAGCTGCTCATCGAACGCAACACCGCCGACGGCGGCGAACTGCTCCTCTACGGCGAGGCCGATCACCCCGAGGTCGCCGGGCTGGTCAGCTACGCCCAGAACGGCCATTTCGTGTTCGGGTCCGCCGACGAGCTGGCCGGGTACGCGCTCACCCCGGGCAAACGCTACGTCCTGGCCGCGCAGACCACCCAGGACCGGGTGCATTTCGAATTCATCGCCGAAAAACTGGCCGCGCGCGACGACGTGGAGGTGGCCGTGCTCGAAACCATCTGCGACGCCACCAAACTGCGCCAGACCGAGGCCAGGGACCTGGCCCGGACCGTGGATTTCATGGTCGTGGTCGGCGGCTACAACAGCGGCAATACCCGCCGCCTCGCCCAGGTCGTCTCCGAACAGGGCACGCCCTGCAAGCACGTCGAAACCGTGGACGAACTGCCGCTCGACGACCTCGCCCGATACAAACGCATCGGCGTCACCGCCGGAGCCTCCACCCCCCGCATCCTCATCGACAAGGTCCTCGCCGGCCTCGAATCGCTGTAGGGGGGAGAATGCCTCCGGCGGCTGGGGGAAGGGGAAGGAAAACCCTTTGAAAAGGGCTTTTCCTTCCCCTTCCCCCAGAC
>NZ_JBGLYH010000095.1:0-10046 GCF_041414475.1 Pseudodesulfovibrio karagichevae | reverse complement strand
GTTCCCTCTCTCCCCTTCCCCCCGGCCGCCGGAGGCATTTCCTATTCGTACTGGAATTCGCCGTCGGTGTAGATGACGAGTTCCTTGCCGCCTTTGAGGGTGGCGGTGACGGTTTTCTGCTGGGTGTTGACCAGGTCCCAGTGCAGGGCGGAGTCGTTGAAGCCGAGCTGTTTTTTCAGCCCCTCGTCCAGGGTGGACTGGTCGCCGGAGAAGGTGTCGGCATAGGACGCGCCCACGGCCACGTGGCAGTTGCCCTGGGGGCCGCCGAAGTTCTCGTCGAACAGGGTGTTGGCCATGAAGGCGTTGATCTTGGAGAAGCGGCGGTCGGTCAGGGAGAATTCGCCCAGCCGGTTGGCGCCGTCGTCCAGGGTCAGCTGTTTGGCTACGAAATCGCCGCCGGTCTTGGCCTCGGTCTTGACGGCCACGCCTTTTTCGAAGGTCAGGCGCACGCCCTCCACGAAGTTGCCGGAGCGGAAGGACGGCTGGTCGGCGTAGTAGACGCCTTCGGTGCCGCGCCAGTCCGGGGAGAGGAATATCTCGAAGGACGGGATATTGTGGCCGGACACGCCGAGCCAGCGGCGCTGTTCGCCGGGGACCACGATGAGGTCGGTGTCCTTGGACTGGATGCGCAGGTGCTCGATGTCCAGCTTGTTCAGCCACGACTTGACCTTTTCGGCCTCCTTGAAGATGTCGTTCCAGCGGGCGGGCGGGTTGTCGTCGTCCAGGTAGCAGGCCTTGACCACCTGGGCCTTGAAATCGGCCATGGACAGCTTGGCCGCCTCGGCCAGGGCCGGGGTGGGGTAGATGCACAGGGTCCAGCCGAAGTCGCCGGTCTGCTCGCGCTTCTCCATGATGTCGCGCATGAACTTGCGGGCCACGGCGGCCTGGCCGATGCGTTTGGAGTCGATGTTCTGCAGGTGGGTCAGGGAGGCCGGGGCGATGAGCGAGATGAGCCCGTTCAGGCCGGCGATGAACTCGCGGTCGCCGGACGGGATGGCGGTCAGCTGGCCCTCGCTCCCCTTGCCGTAGAAGGAGAGCTCCATGTTGGCGGACAGGTTCTGGCGCGGGATCGGGTTGATGCCCTTTTCCATGAGCAGGTAGAACATGGCCTCGGCCAGGGGCAGGGCGTCCGGATCGAAGCGCAGGAGTACGAAGTCGCCGGGCGCGTAGGGCTTGGTGCGGGCGGTGGACAACCCCCACCACAGGGTCTCGGCGTATTTTTTCAATTCGTCTTTGGTGAACATATGGGTACCTCGTTTGGTTGGTATCGTGATTTCAGCCCGTAAGGTAAACGACTCCGGGCCGCACCACAAGCCGCCATCGCGAATCACGATTTTGTAGGACTTTTGAAAAGCGCTTTCATGGCTTGACACAGGGCTGGCATGAATATATCAGCAAGTTCGTGCCCGGTCCCGCATGACCGGAATCGTACTTTGAAATGTCGTGTCTCGCCCCGGTCGCAGGCCGAACGGGCAGCGCGCGAAACAGCCCCCATTCGGAGGGCATCCCAAATTATTTTCTGGAGGGAAAAATGGGCTACACTATCACTATCGACACTGACAAGTGCACCGGCGACGGCGAATGCGTGGATGTTTGCCCCGTTGAAGTTTACGAACTTCAGGACGGCAAAGCCGTTGCGGTCAACGAAGATGAATGTCTCGGTTGTGAGTCCTGCGTCGAAGTTTGCGAAAACGACGCCATCACTGTCGAAGAAAACTAGTCTTTACGATTCTGATATGGTTACGGGAGCGGCGGATATCCGCCGCTCCCGTTCCATTTTGAGGCCGCCGGACGGTGGGCGCGCAACGGGTCGCGGCCACGGGGAAACGTCTAGGACCGCCTCCTTTCACCGCCGAAGCCGTCGTCCGAAGGCCTCTCATTTTCAGGGTACGTCCCTTCCTTTTTTCGGCAGCGCGGTTGACGGCGCCGAACCACGACTTAATTGGTCCCAAGCGAAACACCACCCATGGCCGGCGTCTTCGCCGGGCCGGTCCAGGAGCAGATAATGGCCCTTGATTTTACGGAGTATTTCAAAAAATACGAAGCCATCGTGGCCGAGATCGACGCGGTCTTCCAGAAGTTCGAGACCGAGATGCCGGACCTGGTCAAGTGCGGCAAGGGATGCAGCGACTGCTGTTACGCCCTGTTCGACGTGACCCTGGTCGAGGGCATGTACATCAACGCCAAGTTCAACGAGAAATTTTCCGGCCTGGAGCGCTCGGCCATCCTGGACCGGGCCGACAAGGCGGACCGCGAGATCCACAAGCTCAAGCGCAAGGTCTTCAAGGCGAGCCAGGAAGGCCGCCCGGTCAACGACATCCTCCTCGAGGTGGCCAAGGCCCGGGTGCGCTGTCCCATGCTCGGCGACGACGACCTGTGCTCCATCTACGAGAACCGGCCCATCACCTGCAGGCTGTACGGCGTGCCCACCTCCATCGGCGGCGAGGCCCACACCTGCAACAAGGCGGGCTTCAAGGGCGGCGAGAAGTACCCCACCGTGAACATGGACATCGTCCTCGACCGGCTGCTGGCCATCGGCAAGGAGCTCCAGTCCGGCATCGGCTCCCGGTTCCGCGAACTGGGCGAGATGCTTCTGCCCGTGTCCATGGCCATCGTCACGGACTACGACGAGACGTACCTCGGCGTGGGCGAGAAGACCGCGCTCAAGGAGAAAGGCCCCGAGGAGATGGAACAGCCGAGGGAGATCGTCGCCCCGGCGGCGGCCAAGGCCCCGGCCAAGCCCTCGGCCTGCGCCTCCTGCACCGAATCCAAGTCCGCCTGCTCGTCCTGCGGCGAGTCCATCGTCCTGGGCGGCAAGGAATAGTCATGACCAAGACGGTGAACTACGAGGAGATGCCCGACCACGAGGTCGAGGCGCGCAAGCGGTTCATGTACGAAAAGATGTCGCCCAGGCGGCGCAAGTTCGTGGACCGTCTGGGCTACGAGAACTGGGACCCGTTCCAGGCTCCGTTCGACCCCATCGACATCCGCGTGGAGAAGACCGGGCTGACCCAGACCCAGCTGACCCAGCTGTTCATCCGCGAGTCGGGCAAGCACCTGAATCAGGAGTACATCGACCAGATCAACGAGTTCAACGTGATGCTGGTCATGAACTTCGAGAAGATTCGGCCGGTCTTCGACTTCTGCCTCTGGTACGCGGAGCACTGCAAGAAACACGGCGTCCAGCCATAAAGCAAGGAAACCAATATGGAACAATTCGACAATATTGAAGAGTACATTGCCGATCTCAAGTCCAAACTGCGCGACAACCCGACCTGCGGCAACACCCACTACAATCTGGGCGTGGCCTATCTTTCCCGCCGCGACTTCGTGGAGGCCGAGCGCGAGTTCCTGGACGCCGTGGCCCATTCCCCGCGCATGGCCGAGGCCTACGTGCAGCTTGGCGGCATCGCCCTGCAGCGCGGCGACATGGATTCCTGCCTGAGCTACAACGTCCAGGCCACCCAGCAGCGCCCGTTCTTCGCCGTGCCCTGGGGCAACATCGGCTTCGTCTACATGCAGCAGGGCGACAACGACAAGGCCCACAAGTCCCTGAAGAAGGCCCTGAAGCTCGACCCCGAGTTCGCCCAGGCCCAGGCGACCATGTCCAGCGTGCTCATCGCCATGGGCGAGTATGAGGAGGCGGACCAGCTGCTCAAGAACCTGCTCGAAAAGCAGGCCCACTTCGGCCCTGGCTGGAACAACAAGGCGATCATCGAGGCCGAGCGCGGCAACTGGGCCGAGGCCGCCGTGTGCATCAAGAAGGCCGAGGAATCCGGCTTCGAGGTGCCCGCCGATTTCAAGAAGGAAGTGGCGGAGCAGGCCGGGAATTAAGAACCGTTTTTGTTGCCCATCCCGGAAAGATGATTACAATAAGGGGGCTGTCCACAGACGGCTCCCTTTTTTTCTTGGAGAAACGCCATGTCCCGATTCCGCAGCGTCAAGAAGACCGTCCGAGATATCCTGGCAGACGACGATTGGCAGGTCCGGCTCGTCGAGCTGGAAGAGTTCCGCCCTGTGGACCTGGTTCCGCCGCTGCTCAACCTGCGCCTGGACCGGTCCGAGCGCGTGCGCTGGCGCTCGGCCACGGCGTTCGGACTGACCGCCGCGCGCATGGCCGAGGCGTCCATGGAGAAGGCGCGGGTGATCATGCGCACCCTGATGTGGTACATGAACGAGGAGTCGGGCAACCTCGGCTGGGGCATCCCGCTCTTCATGGCCGAGGCCATGGTCAACAGCGAGCGCATCGCCAAGGAGTTCCACAAGATTCTGGTGTCCTACATATTCTGCGACGAGGAGTGCGACGGCAACTTCCTGGATCATCCGGAGCTGCGCCGCGACGTCTACTGGGGCTTGGTCCGCCTGGCCGAGTCCCGGCCCGAGCTGGTGGCCCACGGCGAGCGCTTCCTGATGGTCGGTCTGGAGGACCCCGACCCCTACAACCGGGCCTACGCCGCCCGCGTGCTCGGCCTGATCAAGGCCGAGGGGGCCCGGGCCGGGCTGGAGGCCCTCAAGGACGATCCGGCCGCGATCCGCACCTTCCACCACCGCGAGCTCATCGACACCACGGTGGGCGAGCTGGCGAGGGTGGCCCTGGAAGACCTGGGCTAGTCGCCGTTATATGCAAGAAAAAAAAGCCGCTCGGAAGGGCGGCTTTTCTTTGGTCGATGAACAGTGGTGGGGCGGACTACAGATAGAACTGCTTGAACTCTTCGCTCGGCTCGATGTCCACGTAGACGTACAGGGCCACGCCGTAGGGATCGAGGGTGCAGAAGCCCCGGTCGCCCCAGGGGTGGTCCTCCAGGGGCATGAGCAGGGGCAGGCCAGCCTCCACGGCCTCGCGGTGGGCCTCCTCGACCTTGGCTGCGTTCTCCAGTTTGAGGTTGTAGGTCAGACCGCCTTGGTAGAGCTGGTGGTCCGGGGACTGCGGCAGCATGAAGTGCAGGGTGGGGCCGTCCTGGCCGAATTGGAAGCCGATGTACCAGCCGCAGTCGAAGATCAGGCGGCCGTCCAGGTGGGTGGTGTAGAAGGCCCGGGCCTTGTCCAGGTCCTCCACGACGATGGTGGCGGATATGTCGATGGGATGCATGGTCGTCTCCTCGGAATCGCGTTTTTCATCTTGTACGGCAAATCGGGCGGTTGCGCCATCCCGAAGGGGAAAACGGCGAGGGGAAAGGACTTTGGCCGGGGTCCCGGAAACGGAAGCCGAAAAAATGAAAAAATCCGAACAACGTGCTTGACAACCAACCGCCCTCCATATACTTTCCACTCCGCTTCGACGAGAAGGCGCGTAGCTCAGGGGGAGAGCATTTGCTTGACGTGCAAAGGGTCGTGGGTTCAAATCCCTCCGCGCCTACCAGAACATCCCCGGAAGGGAGGCCTAGTGGCCTCCCTTCCATTTTTTGGTTGAAGCGAAAACGCCGGTCCGGGCCGTCTCCCCATTGACGGCCCACGGTTCCGTTCCTACCTTGACCGGAGTCGAACGGAAACCGCATCGGCGGATCGGATCAGGTGTTTCACGGCGCAACCGCGCCTAAAGGTTCCGGCCACGGCCGGACAAGGGAGAGATGAAGTGTTGGTTGAAATCTCCGGTAAACAGGTTGAAGTGGCCGACGGCGCCTCCTGCGCCGACGCCCTCCAGGAAGGGCTGTCCAAGAAACAGTTCAAGAACGTCGTGGCCGCCAAATGCGGCGACGCGATCGTGGACCTTTCCACTCCCGTTACCGAGACCTGCACTACCATCGAGCCCGTCTTCGCGGACAGCGAGGAAGGGCTCGGCATCATCCGCCACTCCGCGGCCCACGTCATGGCCGAGGCGGTCAAGAAGCTGTTCCCCACCGCCAAGGTGACCATCGGCCCGTCCATCACCGACGGCTTCTATTACGACTTCGACTACGAACGTCCGTTCACGCCCGAGGACCTGGAGGCCATCGAGAAGGAGATGCTCTCCTCGGTGGGCGCCAACAAGGAGTTCTCGCGCACGGTCATGTCCAAGGCCGAGGCCAAGAAGCTGTTCGAGTCCAAGGGCGAGACCTACAAGTCCGAGATCATGGACGACCTGGGCGGCGACGAATTTTCCATCTACACCCACGGCGACTTCGCCGACCTGTGCCGGGGCCCGCACGTGGCCCGCACCGGGCAGATCAAGGCCTTCAAGCTGCTCTCCGTGGCCGGGGCCTACTGGCGCGGCGACGAGAAGAACAAGCAGCTCCAGCGCATCTACGGCACCGCCTGGGAGGACCCCAAGGCCCTGAAGAAGTACCTGACCCGCCTGGAAGAGGCCAAGAAGCGCGACCACCGCAAGCTCGGCAAGCAGCTCGACTTGTTCTCCTTCAGCGACGAGGTCGGCCCGGGCATGTCCCTGTGGCATCCGCGCGGCATGCTCCTGCGCGCCATCCTCGAGGACTTCGAGCGCAAGGAGCACCTCAAGCGCGGCTACCAGCTGGTCCAGGGCCCCATCATCCTCAAGCGGGAATTGTGGGAGAAGTCCGGCCACTACGACAACTACCGTGAAAACATGTATTTCACGGAGATCGACGAGCAGGCCTACGGCATCAAGCCCATGAACTGTCTGGCGCACATGATCATCTATAAGAGAAAGATCATGAGCTACCGCGACCTGCCCCAGCGCTACTTCGAGCTGGGCGTGGTCCACCGCCATGAGAAATCCGGCGTGCTTCACGGGCTGATGCGCGTGCGCACCTTCACCCAGGACGACGCGCACCTGATCTGCCGCCCTGACCAGGTGGAGGAGGAAATCCTCGACCTGATCAAGTTCTACAAGGACATCTACGCGCTGTTCAACTACGAGTTCGACGTGGAGCTGTCCACCCGCCCGGAGAAGTCCATCGGCTCCGATGCGGACTGGGAACTGGCCACCGAGGGACTGCGTCAGGCGCTCGACAAATCGGGCATGCCGTACGCCATCAACGAAGGCGACGGCGCGTTCTACGGCCCGAAGATCGATTTCCACCTGCGTGATTCCATTGGCCGGAGCTGGCAATGCGGCACAATTCAAGTGGATTTCACCTTGCCAGAGCGCTTTGACATAGTATATGTGGGCGAGGACGGTGAGAGGCACCGGCCCGTGATGATCCATCGCGCCATGCTCGGCTCCATCGAACGCTTCATCGGCGTCTTGACGGAGCACTGCGCTGGTGCGTATCCTGTCTGGCTGGCGCCCGTGCAGGCGCGTTTGCTGAACGTGACCGACGCACAAGCAGATTTCGTGAAGAAAGCCGAGGCCTTCCTCGTTTCCAAGGGCATCCGCATCGAAGCGGACACCCGCAACGAGAAGCTCGGCTACAAGATACGGGAAGCTCAGGTTGAGAAGATCCCGTACATGTTGGTAATCGGTGACAAAGAGGTTGAGGCCGGATGCGTCAATATCCGTTCACGAGACGGAGATGACCCCGGGATGGTGACACTGGAGGAAGCCGCGCAGTTGATTCTTGATGCTGCAAAGGCGCCCTTCAAAGCAGGAGGAATGAGCTATAGCTTTTCGGGGTAACATACGTCGGGATCAGAAGAGGGAAGACCTGGTCCGGCGGAACGAGAGGATTCGCATCCCCAAGGTGCGGGTCGTGGATGATGACGGTGAGCAGCTCGGTGTGATGGCTACCCGCGACGCGCTTGATCGCGCCCGGGAGAAGGGTCTCGATCTTGTAGAGGTCGCGCCCAACGCCGACCCGCCCGTCTGCAAGATCATGGATTACGGCAAATTCAAGTACCAGCAGCAGAAGAAGCTGCAGGAAGCGAAGAAGAAGCAGACCGTAATCAAGATCAAGGAAGTCAAATTCCGGCCCAAGACCGACGAGCACGATTACCAGACCAAGCTCAAACAAATTGTAAAGTTCCTGGAAGGCGGCGACCGCTGCAAGGTGACCATCTTCTTCCGGGGACGCGAGATCGTCCACAAGGACCGCGGGCTGGCCATGCTCGAGAGGGTCGTGGTGGACACTCAGGATTTAGCCAAAGTCGAGAGCAAGCCCATGTCGGAAGGACGGACCATGACGATGATGCTCGCTCCGGTGAAAAAATAGAGACGTGAGAAGGGGCCTTTGGTCCCATTCTAGGAGGATACTATGCCCAAGATCAAAACCCGCCGTGCAGCCGCCAAGCGGTTCTCCAAGACCGCGACCGGCAAGTTCAAGCGCCGCCGCAAGAATCTCAGGCACATTCTGACCAAGAAGAATGCCAAGAGAAAGCGTCGCCTCGGTCAGTCCACCACCGTGGACACCGTGAACATGAAGGCTGTCCGTCGTCAGTTGCCCAACGGCTAGCAATCCGCCTGATACGGCCATCCGGCGGCGTCACAAGAGAGGAGGGGAATGGCCCCTGCTCGCACGTACGCCGGTTGCGCCCAGACGAGATGCCCGTTGATCCCTTTCAACCTATAAAGCAATCCACCTCGCCGGGGGAGTCCGTCCGGCCCGGGAGGTAAAAGCGATGGAGGTTTTACCATGAGAGTAAAGCGTGGAGTTGCCGCCAAGCGGCGTCACAACAAATATCTGAAGATGGCCAAGGGTTACCGCGGCGCGGGTTCCCGCCTGTACCGCACCGCCCGTGAGCGCGTCGAAAAGGCCCTGTGCCATGCCTACAAGGACCGCAAGCGCAAGAAGCGCGAGTTCCGCAAGCTGTGGATCATGCGCATCAACGCCGCCGCCCGCATCAACGGCATGTCCTACAGCCGTTTGATGGATGGCCTGAAGAAGGCCGGCATCGAGCTGAACCGCAAGGTTCTGGCGGATATGGCAGTGCGCGATCCGCAGGTGTTCGCCAAGATCGCAGAGGCAGCCAAGGCCAAAGTGAGCTAAATTGTGAGTAGTGAATTGAAGTCCTTCCTGGAAGGACTCGACAGCCTGGCCCAGGATTGCGCATCGCGCAAGGGCCAGGCTTGTTCGTTAAAGGAACTGGAGGAACTCCGCATCGAGTTCCTGGGCCGGAAGGGCAAGCTCGCCCAGATCATGGGCAAGCTCGGCAAGCTCGACAATTCCGACAAGCCCGCCGCGGGCAAGAAGGCCAACGAAGTCAAGCAGGCCATCACGGCTCAGCTTGACGCGTGGGAGGCCGAGCTGCAGGCGGAGGAGGCCGGACAGGCCCTGTCGCGCTTCGATCCCTCCATGCCGGGCCGCAAGCCGTGGGCCGGTTCCCTGCATCCCGTGACCCTGGTCATGGACGAGATCGCCTCGGTCCTGGTGGGGCTCGGCTTCGAGCACGCCGCCGGCCCCGAGGTCGAGAACGACTGGCACAACTTCGAGGCCCTGAACATGCCGCCGGACCACCCGGCCCGCGACATGCAGGACACCCTGTACGTGTCGGAGAAGATCGTCCTGCGGACCCACACCTCCGGCATGCAGATCCGCTCCATGCTCAAGCGCAAGCCGCCGCTGGCGGTCATCGCGCCGGGCAAGGTCTACCGCCGCGACTCGGACCTGACCCACACCCCCATGTTCCACCAGATCGAGGGGCTGCTGGTCGACAAGAACGTGTCCATGGGCGACCTGCGCGGCACCCTGACCGTGTTCGTGCGCAAGGTCTTCGGTCCCAGGACCGAGGTCCGCTTCCGTCCGAGTTTCTTCCCGTTCACCGAGCCCAGCGCCGAGGTGGACATCTCCTGCGTCATCTGCGGGGGCAAGGGCGAGACCGACGGGAAGACCTGCCGGGTGTGCAAGGGCACCGGCTGGGTCGAGATCCTGGGCTGCGGCATGGTCGATCCCAACGTGTTCAAGTCCGTGGGCTACGACCCCGAGGTCTACACGGGCTTCGCCTTCGGGCTCGGCGTCGAGCGCATGGCCATGCTCAAGTACGGCATCGACGACCTGCGCATGTTCTTCGAGAACGACATCCGTTTCCTGGAACAGTTCGCCTAGATTTGTGGCGGCACGGGAGGGCGCAAGCCTTCCCGCGTGCCCCGTTGACATACCGAACTCCCCGGAGTTCACCCCTTACGAAGACAACTTTTCCATCCCCCTCCGAACGCGCGCACCGCGCATGTAAAAAGTTTAGGAGGGGAGAGGGGATGGGGGTCCGGGGGAAGGGGAGAG
>NZ_JBGLYH010000094.1:0-10387 GCF_041414475.1 Pseudodesulfovibrio karagichevae | reverse complement strand
AACCGGTGGACGAACAATAAAAGTGTTACCCATGTACCCGGGCAGAACTGTTACCCATGTTTCCGGTTGCACAGGGAACCCTTTTCTCAAAGGGTTCCCTTCTCCCCTTCCCCCGGCCGCCGGAGGCGCTACTTCCACGGCTCCATGAAGGAGTCGCTGGAGTGGCCGGATTCTATGTGGGAGATGAGGGCGGAGCCGAACACGGCGGCGTCCATGAGGCCTTCGAACTCCTTGAGCTGGTCCGGGTGTTTGATGCCGAAGCCGAGCGCGACGGGGATGTCGAAGACTTCCTGGGCCTCGGCCAGTTTCTCCTTGATGCGCGCGGGCAGGGATTCGCGCTGGCCGGTGGTGCCGAGCACGGACACGAAGTAGCAGAACCCTTGGGCGCCGTCGGCATAGCGCTTCATGCGTTCCTTGGTGGTGTTCAGGCCGATGAGGGGGACGAGGGCCACGTTGTGCGGCTCCACGGCATCCTTGACGAACTGCGACTCCTCCAGCGGCATGTCCGCGATGATCAGACCGGAGACTCCGGCGGCCTCGCAGTCCGCGCCGAACTTGTCCAGGCCGTACTGGTAGACCGGGTTGAGGTAGCCCATGAGCAGCAGGGCGGCCTTGAACCGGCCCTTGCGTTTCTTGAGCTCGGTCAGGATCCAGGTCAGGTTGATGCCGTCCTCCAGGCATTTGAGGGACGCCTTTTCGACCACCGGGCCGTCGGCCACGGGGTCGGAGAAGGGCATGCCGATCTCGATGACGGACGCGCCCGCCGCGTCGAGCTCCTCCAATTCCTTCCAGAACCGCTCGCGGTCCGGAAACCCGGCGGGCAGGAACGGAATGAGCCCGACCTTCCCTTTGGCCCGAGCCTCTTCTATCTTCACTTGCATTTTATTCATATCGCTCACCTTATCTGTGCGCCCCTCTTGCGTGAAGCGCACATAAAAAGTTTTGGAGATTCCTAAGAACCTTTTTCAAAAGGTTCTTAGGCCGTCGGAGACGCCTCGCCGGCGAGGCGCCGCCGGAGGCATTCTTTACAGAATCTGGTCGAGTATCCCCAGATCCTTGTCGCCGCGTCCGGACAGGCAGACGAGCACGGACTTGCCTTGCAGCTGCTCCCGGTTCTCGATGGCGTAGGCCACGGCATGGGACGATTCCAGGGCCGGGATGATGCCTTCGCGCCGGGAGAGGGTCTTGAAGGCGTTGATGGCCTGGGAATCGTTGATGGTCGTGTAGTCCACGCGGCCGATGGCATCCAAGTGGGCGTGTTCCGGGCCCACGCCGGGGTAGTCCAGGCCGGGGGCGATGGAGTGCGAGGGCTCGATCTGGCCGTCCTCGGTCTGGAGCAGCTTGGTCAGCATGCCGTGCAGCACGCCGTCGGTGCCGTGGTCGATGGGCGCGGAGCTGTAGCAGCCCGGCTCGCCGGTTCCGGCGGCCTCGACGCCCACGATCTTCACGGACTCGTCCGGGACGAAGTGGTGGAACATGCCGATGGCGTTGGAACCGCCGCCCACGCAGGCCACGACCACGTCGGGCAGGTTGCCGTCGTTGCGGGCCATGAACTGTTCGCGCGCCTCCTTGGAGATGATCTGCTGGAACTCGCGGACCAGGGTGGGGAAGGGGTGCGGCCCGGCGGCGGTGCCGAAGCAGTAGTGGGTGGTCTCCTGGTCGGACAGCCAGCGCCTGAGCGCCGCGTTGATGGCGTCCTTGAGGGTCTTGGTGCCCGACTCCACGGCCACGATCTCCGCGCCCATGAGGCGCATGCGGCCCACGTTGGGGGCCTGGCGGACCACGTCGGTGGCGCCCATGTAGATGACGGCCTTCATGTCGAGCATGGCGGCGGCGACCGCGGTGGCCACGCCGTGCATGCCCGCGCCGGTCTCGGCCAGGAGCACTTCCTTGCCCATCATCTTGGCCAGCAGTCCCTGGCCCAGGGTGTTGTTGATCTTGTGCGCGCCCGAGTGGTTGAGGTCCTCGCGCTTGAGCCAGAGGTCCAGGCCGAGGTCCTTGGACAGGTTCGGGCAGTAGGTGATGGCCGACGGACGGCCCACGTTTTCCTTGAGCATGTCGGTGAAGCGGGTCTGAAACTCCTCGGTGGGGAGGATGGTCTTCATGGCCTCTTCGAGCTCGATGAGCGGCGGCATGAGCAGCTCGGGGATGAACTGCCCGCCGAAATCGCCGAAGTATCCTTTTTTCATGATAAATCCTTATTCCATTTCCGCGAGAATCCGGAAGACTTCCCGCAGTTTGGTCTCGTCCTTGATGCCCGGGGCCTTTTCCACGCCGGAATTGATGTCCAGCCCGGAGGGATTCACGGACAGGGCCTCGCGGATGTTGTCCGGCCCGAGGCCGCCCGCAAGGAACCAAGGTGTTTGTATTTCAATATGTTGCAGTATGGCAAGATCAATGGATTTGCCGGTGCCGCCCTGGCCTTTGGTCCCCGCATCCAGGAGGAAGTGGCCGCAGGTCTCGGCGTAGTTCTCGAGGTCCCGCAGCAGGGCCTGGGCCGAGGGGTAGGTGTCGGGCCAGAAGGCCCGGATGACCCGGTCGGGGCCGATCTTCCAGCAGAAGTCCACGTCCTGGCCGCCGTGCAGCTGGGCCGCGTGCAGTCCGCAGCGGTCCATGGTCTCGATGACCTCTTCGGCGGTCTGGTTGACGAAGACCCCGACCTTGGAGACCTTGCCGGTCTTGACCGAGGCCACGAAGTCCGGGTCCGCGCAGCGCGGGCTCTTGGGGTGGAAGATGAAGCCGAGCAGGTCCACGCCGAGCTCGACGCAGAGCTCCACGTCCCGCATGCGGGTCATGCCGCAGACCTTGACCAGGGGGCGGGGCATCCTATTTGACCCCGGCCAGTTCGGCCAGCTTGGCGCCCGGATCGTCGGCCAGCATCAGCGAGGTGCCGATGAGGACGGCATCGAACCCGAGGCCCGCCATTTCCTCGACCTGGGCGCGGGTCTCCACGCCGCTGGCGCAGATCCACAGCTCGCCGTCGCGCTTCTGTTTGATGAAGCGGCGGCCCTGGTCGAGGGTGGTGACCAGGGTGTCCAGGTCGCGGTTGTTGACCTGGATGATGTCGGCTCCGGCCTCGCGGGCGCGGTCCAGGTCCGCCTGGTCGAAGATCTCGACCACCGGGGCCAGGCCGGGCATGCGGGCGATGTCGATGAGTTGCCTGAGGTGCTCGGCGTCGTCGCACATGCGGGCGATAAGCAGCACGGCCGAGGCCGGGCTGGACGCGGTCATGGCCACCTGGAGCGGGTCGAAGATGAAGTCCTTGCGTAGCAGGGGGACGCCCGGCCCGCTCATCATGAACAGGAAGTCCGGGGTGCCTTTGAAGTACTTGTGCTCGGTCAGCACGGAGATGGCCGCTGCCCCGTTCCGCGCATAGATGTCGGCGAAGTCGAGGGGGTTCAGGTTCTCGCCCAGCCTTCCACGGCTCGGGCTGGCGGGCTTGAATTCGGCGATGATCGCCCCCGGTCCCTTGGCCCGGATGGCCTCGACGAACGAAGGTCGCGCCCCCTGGTAGGCGGCCGGAAGATGGCCCTCCATGAAGTTCTTGTGCAGCGACTCGATCTCGAGCTGCTTGGCCTCTCTGAATTTATCCAACATAGGGAAGTCCTTTGGTCAGTCCTTTGTTTACCACGTCGCGGGCGATGTCGGCGCATTCCGCCATGGTGCCCTTGTCCAGCAGATTGAGGCAACCTGCCAGATTGAGGGCCACCATGTCCATCATGGGGGCCGGGCCCTTGCCCGCCAGGATGTCCCTGAGCTTGGCCACGGCGTCCTCCTTGCCGTTCACGCGCACGTCCTCGGCCGCGTGGCGCGGGAAGCCCAGGGATGCGGGATCGACCACGGCCTTGTCCATGCGGCCGTCGTCGATGATGTAGCCCCGGTTCACGCCCCAGGTGGTCAGTTCGTCGAAGCCGCCCGCCCCCGCGAAGATGAGCGCGCGCTTCACGCCGGTCAGGAGCAGGGTCTCGCCCATGAGGAAGAGGCGCTCCTGATCGCCCACGCCGAGCAGCTGGTGCGAGGGCCGGGCCGGGTTGGTCAGCGGGCCCATGAAGTTGAACAGGGTGCGGATGCCGAGCTGCTGGCGCACGGGCATGATGTACTTGAAGGCCGGGTGGTAGGCGGGCGCGAACAGGAAGGCGAAGTGGTACTTCTCAAGCCCAGCCGCGGCCTCCTCCGGGGTCTGGTCCAGGGGGATGCCCAGGGCCTCCAGGGCGTCGGCCGAGCCGCAGGAGGAGGACAGGGCGCGGTTGCCGTGCTTGGCGATGGTGTAGCCCATGTCCGCCAGGAACAGGGACACGGCCGTGGAGCAGTTGAAGGAGCACTGGCCGTCGCCGCCCGTGCCGCAGGTGTCGATGACCGGCTCGGGGCGGTTGCCCTCGAAGCCGGGAATCTTGCGCGCGTGGGAGATGACCGCGCGCACGCCCGCGGCCAGGTCCGTGGAGTCCTCGCCCTTGGCGCGCAGCCCCATGAGGAAGGCCCCGGCCTGGGCCTCGGTCATCTTGCCGTCCATGAGCTCGGCGAACATGAAGTCGGCCTGGTCGTCGCTCAGGGCTTTCCGCTGGGCCAGAATGTCGAGTATTTCGGATATGGTCATGATCTTATCCTTTGATGTTCAGGAAGTTTTGCAGAAGCTTGGGGCCTTCCGGGGTGAGGATGGATTCCGGGTGGAACTGCACGCCGTGCCACGGGCGGTCCTTGTACTGCAGCCCCATGACCTCGCCCTGGCCGGTGCGGGCCGTGACCTCGATCCTGTCGGCGGCCTTTTCGGCCGGGACGATGAGCGAGTGGTAGCGGCAGACCGTGAACGGCGAGGGCAGCCCCTTGAACACGCTCTGGCCCTCGTGGAAGACCTCGGAGGTCTTGCCGTGCATGATCCGCTCGGCGCGCTCGACCGGCGCGCCCGCGAAGTGCCCCAGGGTCTGGTGGCCCAGGCAGACGCCGAGCACCGGGACCTCCTTGGGCAGCCGGGCCAGGAACTCCAGGCAGAAGCCCGCGTTCTGCGGGTTGCTCGGGCCGGGCGAGAGGCAGACGCGCGACAGCTTGCCGCTCGCGGCCAGTTCCAGGACCTCCTCGCGGTCGTTGCGGATGACCACCGGGTCGGCCCCGAGTTGCTGGAAGGCCTGCACCAGATTGAAGGTGAAGGAGTCGAAATTATCGATCAGCAAAAACATCGGTGCCTCCCTTGCCGGTGATGACTTCGAGGATCACGCGGGCCTTGTTGTTGCATTCGTTCCATTCCGCTTCGGGATCGGAGTCGTAGACGATGCCGCCGCCGGCCTGCCAGTGGCACTGGCCGTCGCGGATCCACATGGAGCGGATGGTGATGCCGGTGTCCAGAGAGACCACGTCGTCGTCCAGGCCCAGCCAGCCGATGCAGCCGCCGTAGGGGCCGCGTTCCTGGGGCTCCACCTCGGCGATGATCTCCATGGCCCGGATCTTGGGCGCGCCGGACAGGGTGCCCGCCGGGAAGGTGGCCTGGAGCACGTCGATGGCGTCCAGCCCGTCCTTGAGCTCGCCCCGGACGTAGGAGGTCAGGTGCATGACGTGGGAGAACCGCTCCACGTTCATGAACTTCTCCACGGTCACGGTGCCGGGCTTGGAGATGCGGCCCAGATCGTTGCGGCCGAGGTCCACGAGCATGACGTGCTCGGCCCGCTCCTTGGGATCGGCCAGCAGGTCGGCTTCGAGCCGGTTGTCTTCCTCTTCGGTGTCGCCGCGCCACCGCGTTCCGGCGATGGGCCGGACTTCCAGCTGGCCCGCCGCGCTGCGGGCCATCATCTCGGGGGAGGAGCCGAGCAGGGTGGTGTTGCGGGTCTTGCCCATGGTCGGGCTGTCCGGGAATTTCATGTAGAACAGGAACGGCGACGGGTTGGCCTGCCGGAGCCTGCGGTAGATCTTGAACGGCTCGTCGGACAGGGGCACCGAGAAGCGGATGGACGGGACCACCTGGATGCACTCGCCCTCACTGATGAGCTCCTTGCAGCGTTCCACCGTGGCCATGTGCGCCTCCTTGCCGGGGAAGACCATGGGAGCGCCCGCTTCCGGGGCGTTCAGGTCGGCGCCCCACTGGACCGGGGCGGGCCGGGGAGTTGCGCCTTCGTCCAGGCTCAGGTAGCAGCAGGAGTGGCGCAGGTGGTCGAAGAGGACCAGCTGGCCGGGCAGGATCAGGCACGCTTCGGCGTCCTCGGGCTTGCACACGTCCTTGAGCTTGCGCTCGAACATGCCCGCCGTGCCGTAGCCGAAGTAGCCGTACAGGCCGCGCGTCAGGCCGGGCAGCCCGTCCCGGGGGTTGCCGCCCGTGGTCTCCTGTTTGATGGTCAGATTCTTGAGGACCGCCTTCAGGCCGGGGAGGTAGTCCATGCCCTCCAGCTCCTTGAGCGGGGCCAGGCGGTCGTCCTTGACGTCTACCACCAGCTTGCCGTCCACGGGGTGGAGCAGGAGCCGGTAGTCGAAGGCGATGAGGGAGTAGCGGCCGAGCCGCCCGTCCACCTCGGCGGATTCCAGGAGGATGCCGGGTTGGTCGCCCACCAGTCCCATGTACAGGGAGATGGTGGTCTGCACGTCGGCAGGCAACCATTTGCCGTGCTGCGTGAGGGTGATTTTCTGCATTGTCTATCCTTCACAGCGTCTGCATGCGGGGCGTGAACCCGGGCGCGCAACGCTGGCTTTAAAAGTGCTCGATTAATTATATGGCCGGGGTATGACCTGCCATCCCTTGATCTTCTTGCGGTTTTCCGATTTCCTTCACGTACCGTTCATCTGAATTCTCCTTGAAAAAATGAAGCCGCACCCAGGGTCGGGGTGCGGCTTCGGTTACTGGTGTAATCGTGTGCCTGGCGAGATCGCCGCACCCCATTAATATGATTCGTCGTTACGCCACCACCACTGGGCCCGGTCGGCCAGCAGGTCGAGATCGCCGCCGGCGGCCAGGCTGAGGTAGGACATGAACTTGCGGCTGACTTCCTGCAAAAAGGGGTTGGATTCGGAGATGATTTCGAACAGCTCCGTGTCCTGGGTCAGCATCTTGGCCGCCGCGTCGAGCCTGCGCTTGAAGGACGGGGTGACGAACTCCTTGATGCCGTCCACGTCGCGGGCGGCGGCCAGGAAGGCCACGGTGGAGGTGTAGTTCAGCCCCTGGATGTAGGCCATGGCCCGGTCGTGGTCCGAGGGGGTGGAGTCGAAGCAGGTGTAGCCGCAGCGGGTGAACAGGTCGGCGACCAGCGCGGCCGCGTCCGCGTCCCGCTCGCGGCCGGGCATGACCGCTACCTTGGGCTCGAACCCCTCGGGGATGACCGCGCCGAACAGGGGGTGGGTGCCGACCACCGGCCCTTCGTAGCGCTTGAGCATGGCCTTGACGGGCATGACCTTCACCGAGCCCACGTCGCACAGGATGGTCGGCGCTTCCAGGTGGGGCGACACGCGGTCGAGCACGGCGTCCATGGCCGTGACCGGCACGCTGAGCAGGAGCAGGTCGCAGCCGGACAGCGCGGCGCGCACGTCCTCGTCCGAGGACCTGCTGCCCAGCCCGGAGACGGTCAGGCCGAGCCCGGCGAAGTCCGCCGAGAAACGGCTGCCCATCTGCCCGCTCGCACCCACGATGGTGATGTGGTCGATTCCCTGTGTCATGGTTTCCGGTTCGTTCGGGGTTAGCCGGTGATCTTCTTCCACTCTTCGAAGAAGCCCGGGAATGATTTGCCGACGCAGCCCGGATTGTCAAGGGAGACCTTGATTCCGGCGAGTTCGAACAGCGACATGGACATGGCCATGCGGTGGTCGTTGTAGGTCCTGAACGCCACCTCGCGGCCGCGCGGCAGGGCGCTGGGCCGGATGACCAGCGAGTCTTCGGTGGTCTCGGTCTCGCAGCCGGTGCGGGCCACTTCCGTGGCGCAGGCGGCCAGCCGGTCGGTCTCCTTGATGCGCAGATGGGCCACGTTCGTGATGGTCGTCGGGGTGGCCGCGAAGGCGGCCACGGCGGACACGGTGGGCACCAGGTCCGGGCAGCGGCCCATATCCACCTCGATGCCGCGCAGCCTGCCCGGCTCCACCAGGATGCCGTCGAAATTGACCTTGATGGACGCCCCCATCTGGCTGAGGATGTCCATGATCGCCCGGTCGCCCTGGAGCGAGTCGGCGGCCAGCCCCTTGAGCAGCACCGGGCGCTCGCCCACGGCCCCGGCGGCCAGGAAATAGCTGGCGTTGGACCAGTCGCCCTCGACCCTGTAGCCGGTATTCTGGTAGCCGGTGGGCTGGACGATGAACCGGACCTTGCCGGGGGTCACGCTCTTTATGGAGCGCCAGGGCACGGCCTTCCAGTCGCGCCCCTCGCGGACCTCCACGGAGAAGCCCGCCTTGAAGTCTTCCATGATCCGCAGCGTCAGGGCCGCGTAGGGCCAGGACACGGCCTTCTTGCCGGTCACGCTGATGGTGACCGCATGGTCGGCCATGGGCGCACCCAGGAGCAGGCCGGACAGGTACTGGCTGCTCTCCTCCAGGGTGATCTCCACCTCCTTGCCCTTGAACCCCTTGGCGGTCATGACGAAGGGGAGGAAGCCCGGCTCGCCCTCGAAGGCGAATTCGGTCCCCAGTCCGGACAGGGCGTTGGTCAGCTCGGCCATGGGCCGCTCGTGCATGCGCGGCGCGCCGTGCACCCGGAAGGTGCCCTTGCCCGCTGCGGCCACGGCGGTCAGCAACCGGCAGGTGGTCCCGGACTCGTGCATGAACAGTTCGTGCGGGGCCTCGTCCTTGTGCTTGCCGTCCGCATTGCCCCCCTTGGGCCCGTCCTCCATGCCCGTGACCACGAGCATGCCGTCCTTCTCCACGATGGACGCGCCGCAGGCGGTCAGGCAGCCCCGGGTGCGGGTGATGTCGTCGGAGTCCAGCGCCGAGGTGATCTCGGACACGCCCTTGGCCAGGGCGGCCGCGATCAGGGTGCGGTGGGACAGGGATTTGCTGGCCGGGGCGTTGATGATGATCGGGTCCTTGGTCATTGCAGTTCCTCCTGGGTGGGGTAGGTGCCGAGCACGCGCAGCGTCAGGCATTGGTGGCGGATGTCTTCCAGCACGTCCTCGTACCGGCCGCCGCCCAGGTCGCAGGCCAGGTCGGCGAAAAAGACGTATTTCCACTTTTCGCCCCGGAAGGGACGGGATTCGAGCTTGGTCACGTTGATGCCCTGGTGGGCCAGGGTGGTCAGCACCCGGGCCAGCGCGCCCGGCCGGTTGGGCGTGGTGAACAGGATCGAGGTCTTGTCGCGCCTGTCCTCCTGGGACGGGGACGCGCCGATGATCACGAAGCGGGTCCAGTTGTCCGGCAGGTCCTCGATGGATTCGGCCAGCACGTTCATGCCGTGCATGTCCGCCAGCTTGCGGTGGCCGATCACGGCGGCGGCCTTCTTGTTCGCCACCACCTCGGCTGCCTCGGCCGTGGACTCCATGGGGATGGTCGGCACGTCGCGCAGGTGGGAGTGCAGCCATTCGCGGCACTGGCCCAGCGGCTGCGGGTGGGAGTAGATGACCTCCACGTCGTCCACCTTGTCGGCGCGCGAAATGAGGCAATGGCTGATGCGGCTGAAGACCTCGGCCTGGATGTAGACCTTGTACTTCATGAACAGGTCCACCACCTGGCCGACCGTGCCCTCGATGGAGTTCTCCAGCGGGATGACCCCCAGCTCGGCCCCTTCCTCGGCCACGGCCCGGAATATCTCTTCGAAATTGGACTTGGGCGTCAGCGAGGCGGACGAGCCCATGTGCTCGATGGCCGCGAAATAGGAAAAGGTGCCCTCCGGGCCGAGGTAGACCACGCGCTCGGGCCGCTGCAGATGGCGCGACGAGCTCATGATCTCGCGGTAGATGGTTCGCAGGTGCTTGTCCGGCAGCGGGCCGGGCGAGGAGTTGGCGATTTTGTCCATGACTTCCTGCTCGCGGAACGGCTTGTAGATGGCCTCGCCCTTGGCCGCCTTGTACCGGCCGACGCTCAGGGAGACTTCGGCCCGCTTGTTCAGCAGGTCCACGATCCGCTTGTCCAGCTCGTCGATGGAATCCCGCAGTTCCCCGAGATCGGGAATGTCGTTCTGATCTTTCTTGTCAGCCATACTGTCTCCAGGGGGATGAGTGCCTCCGGCGGCGCCTCGCCGGCGGGGCGTCTCCGACGGCCGGGAACCCTTTGAAAAGGGTTCCCGGACCCTCCTAAACTTTTTGTCGCGCCTCCGGCGGGGCCGTGCGAGCGCGGTGGTTTTCGCTCATCTTATTAGTGTCATGCTTCATTGAACAGTTTTTCTCAACCCCCACCCCGCGAAGCAGCATAAAAAGTTTAGGAAGGGAAAGGGGATGGGGGGCCGGGGGAAGGGGAAAGGGAAAGCCCTTTTCAAAGGGTTTCCCTTTCCCCTTCCCCC